>JAUSOZ010000171.1 GCA_030655955.1 Deltaproteobacteria bacterium | reverse complement strand
TTGGGATATTTTGACGAGGTGGTTTCTTCCTTCGACCTGGGTCACCCCAAGGAAGCGGTGCGTTTCTGGGAGATCTTGCATGACCGCCTGCGCTTCGACCCCAGCGGTACGCTGCTGGTGGACGACAACGCCGAGGCCCTGGCCGCTGCCCTTACCTTCGGCATCAAGTACCCCTACTTCAAGGCCAAATCCAGCTCCCGCCAGGCGAGCGCTTCCCACCCGGACTTTTTCTCCATTGAAAGTTTCCTGGAATTGATGAACAGTAGCCAGTAGTCAGTAGCCAGTAGTCAGTTGTCAGTAAAAAATCTCTTGGGGTTAAGCGCGGAAGTTGGCCGAATTCTGAATGGCTTATTGAGTGCGATGTGAAAACGCAAATAAATTTCTGACAACCAACAACTGGTTACTGACTACTGGCTACTGACTACTGTTTCTACGCCGGCATTCGCTGGATGCGCGCCCCTAAGGCCGACAGTTTCTCCACCAGGCGGGCGTAGCCCCGGTCCAGGTGGTAGACCCGCAGGACTTCGGTGGTGCCGGTCGCGGCCAGCCCGGCGATGACCAGGGAGGCGCTGGCCCTGAGATCCGTGGCCATCACCGGGGCGCCGTGGAGCTGGCGCCGTTCCCGCACGATGGCGTGGTTGCCGGACACGGTGATGTCGGCCCCCAGGCGCTCCAGTTCGCTGACGTGCATGAAGCGGTTTTCGAAGATGGTTTCGGTAATGACGCTGGCGCCTTTGGCCAGGGTCATCAGGGCCATGTACTGGGCCTGCATGTCCGTGGGGAAGCCGGGGTAGGCTCGGGTCTTGACGTCCACGCCGGTGAGGGACCCGCCCGGCTCCACCATGATCCGGTCGTCGGCGGTGGAAAGCCGCACCCCGGCCTCGTGGAATTTTTCCAGCACCGCGGCCATAGCACTCACCGGGGCGTTGGTGATGGTGACCTGGCCCTTAGTTATGGCCGCGGCGGCGAGATACGTCCCGGCCTCGATGCGGTCGCTCATGATGGTGTAGGTGGCCGGGGTCAGGGCCTTGACGCCGTGGATGGTGAGGACGTCGGTGCCGATGCCTTCGATCTGGGCCCCCATGGCGGTGAGAAACCGGGCCAGGTCAGTCACTTCGGGCTCCTGGGCCGCGTTGATGATGCGCGTGGTGCCCTTAGCCAACGTGGCGGCCATCATCAGGTTTTCGGTGCCCGTGACCGTGGGTAGGTCCAGGGTGATGTCGGCGCCGTGCAGCCGTTTGGCCTTGGCCTCGACATAGCCCTGGTTCAGGGTGATCTTCACCCCCATGGCCTCCAGGCCCTTCAAGTGCTGGTCGATGGGCCGGGCCCCGATGGCGCAGCCGCCCGGCAACGAGACGCTGGCCTGGCGGGCCCGGGCCACCAGCGGCCCCAGGACCAGGACCGCGGCCCGCATGGTTTTCACCGTTTCGTAGGGGGCCATCCAGCCGGTAAGGTTGGTGGAATCTACCACCAGGGGCTCGCCGTCTTCAAACGTGACCCCCATGAGGCCCAGGAGTTTCTTGGTGGTGCGGATGTCGGCCAGGGGCGGCACGTTGTAAAGCCGGTGCACCCCCGGGGCCAGCAAGGTGGCCGCAATTATGGGCAGGGCGGCGTTCTTGGCCCCGCTGATGGAAACTTCCCCTGAAAGAGGCACTCCGCCTTCAATGACGATTTTATCCATTCTCAACCTTTGCCGAAAAATTCGGAAATATCAAAATAAATGCTCTTCGTGGTGCCGTCAATTAACCTAATCACCAACCAATCAACCGGTTTTTCGCCTTTCAGTTTAGCTTGCATGAATAATTTCCAATGAATATCTTTCTCACCGAATCTCTCCTGAAGGTCCTGAAGGTAAAGATATTCTGCCTGTACCCCGGTCTGGTGATTCTCCGCATTTTTGATCACGATGGCCTCTTCCCGCGAGTCACCTGATCCCCCTGTAAATATAATCCCTGGTTTATCGTTGTGGCTCATTCTCTGCCACCTTATTATAAGCAATAACGTAGGGTGCGCCCTGCGCACCATCTCTGGTGGGCGCCGCCCAGCCTAAATTATTTATACCAGTCCTGGGGGTCGATGCCGCTGATGGTCTCGCCGCTGGTCACCTTGATGACGATGGGCGCATGCGATTTGCAGTCAACGGTCTGGCCGCATTTGACAAAATCGGAGTAATAGGCCCGGTAGTCTTGGGGAAAAGCGGCGCCGTATTTGGCCGGATCGGGAAGATAGGCGTACACGTGGTAATCGCCCGGCGGCACCGTCAGCTTATAGCCCACCTTATATTGGTATTTTTTCCCTTTCAGGTGCTTGCGGGTGGAATAGATTTTCTTCGTGGCCAGGTTTTCGGCGCAGATGGTCAGGTCCGGCGGGATGAAGTCGCTGGGGTAGGACAGCGACCCTTCGATCATTCCAGGTTGGGGCGCCGCGGCCGCGCCGGGACAGGGCGCCAGCAGCAGACAAATCAGCCAGATCAGGCAAAAGCGGCCCCATAACATGCCTCAGTCTCCCAAAAGGTCCAGCAGGCTGGGGGATTTGAATTCCAGTTTGAATTGCCTGATCCGTTTTTCCGCCAGGCGGACGTAGTCGGCCTCGATCTCGTAGCCCAGGTAGCGCCGGTTGCCCGTGAGCGCCGCGATGGCCGTGCTGCCGCTGCCCATAAACGGGTCCAGGACCAGGTCGCCTTCATAGGAATAAAGCTGGATAAGGCGAGAGGGCAGGGCCACCGGAAACGGCGCCGGGTGGCCGATGGACCGGGCCGACACCGCCGGGAAGGTCCAGACGCTCTTGGTGAGCTCGAGAAATTCCTCCCGGGTGATGGTGGCCCGTCGCTTTTCGGGGTTCTTCCGGGAAAATTCCGCCTTGGAAAAGATCAAAATATACTCGTGCACATCCCGGAGCGTCGGGTTGGCCGGCGACCGCCAACTGCCCCAGGCGGTGGAGGGCGAAGAACTGGCCCCTTTGTGCCAGATGATTTCCCCGCGCATGAGAAAGCCGATCTTCGCCATATCCTGGACGATGTAGGCATGGAGCGGGATATAGGGCTTGCGGCCCAAATTGGCGATGTTGACGCAGGCCCGGCCCCCCGGCACCAGGACGCGGTGGACCTCCTGCCAGACCCGTTGGAGAAATTCGAGATATTCTTCTAAGGTAAGGTCTTCGTCATAGTCTTTCCCGACGTTATACGGCGGCGAGGTGACCATCAAATGGACGCTGTGGTCCGGGATTTCCGCCATGGATTCTGATGATTTGGCCAGAATCTTGTTGAGGAATTCCGGCGGCACCTCATTTTCGATATACTCGCCGGCCGCGGCCGGGGAGACCTGGGAGTAGAGTTTGCTGGCATAGAAGGGCGAGGCGTCGTGGGATATTCTTCCCGCGGTGCCGAAGGCGCTGGTCCGGGTCTTCTTTTTGGTGGGATTATTTTTCATATCCGGGGACCAGTCCCCCATGTCCCTGATTTTACCTTGGTTTATCCGGGCTCTGTATGGTACCATAATACATCGACGCACGTAAGGCAAGGAAAGGAAATTTTCATAAATGGATTGGTGGTTGTTGGCCGGGGTACCCATCACGTCGTTCATCGTGGCCCTCTCCGGGGCCTTGATGCCCGGGCCGTTGTTGACCCTCACCGTGGGCGAAGCAGCCCGCCGGGGCTTCTGGGCTGGCCCCCTGATCATCGTGGGCCACGCCTTGCTGGAGTTAGCCCTGGTCCTGTTGATCCTGGCCGGGCTGGGCGTCTGGCTGCACCGGCCGCTGGTCCTGGGCCTGGTAGGTGTGGGCGGCGCCGCCATGATGGTGTGGATGGGCCTGGGGCTGCTCAGGTCCTCCCGCCACAGCCACCTGGACTTCAACCCCCAGGGGGGCTCCAGCCTCAACCCGGTGGTGGCCGGGGTGCTCATGAGCGCCGCCAATCCTTATTGGCTCATCTGGTGGCTCACCATCGGCCTGGGCTACGTCATGTTTTCCATGAAATACGGTTGGCTGGGGGTGGCCCTCTTCTTCATCGGGCACATCCTGGCCGACTTCGCCTGGTACACCCTGGTGTCCGGGGCTGTGGCCCAAGGGCGCCGCTTGATCTCCGACCGCATCTACCAGGGCTTTCTGGCCGGCTGCGGCGTATTTCTCTTTGGCTTCGCAGGCTACTTCGCGGTCCAGGGAGTAAAATTTCTGCTCAATTCTTGACATGTAGGGGCGGACCCATGTGTCCGCCCGGTTTGCGGGCGCACACGCAGGTGCGCCCCTACAGGGGGCAACCATAAATGATCCAAAAAGGTCTGACCGTGGGTTTACTGGAAGTGAATTGTTACATCCTGGGCGACGAGGAGACCAAAGAAGCTGTGGTCATCGATCCCGGGGGCGACGAGGCCGCGATTCTCGACGTCCTCAACCACCATAAACTCCAGCTGAAGCTGATCATCGACACCCACGGCCATTTTGACCACGTGGATGCCAACCAGCCTCTGAAAGAAGCCACCGGGGCAAAAATCGCCATCCACGTAGCCGATGCCCAGATGCTGGATAAACCCTCGTCCGAGGCCATGTTTTTCACCGGCAACCGCCTGCGCCTGTCCCAGGCGGATATCCTGCTGAATGAAAACGACATCCTCACCTTCGGCAAGTACCGGCTGAAGGTCCTCCATACCCCGGGGCATACCCCGGGCGGCATTAGCCTGCTGCTGGAAGATCACCCTTACGTCTATGTCGGCGACACCCTCTTTGCCGGGTCCATCGGCCGCACCGACTTTCCCGGCGGGGACTACGATGCCCTGATCAACGGCGTGCGGACCAAGATATTTCCCCTGGGCGACAACTATACCGTGTACCCCGGCCACGGCCCGGTGACCACTGTGGCCCAGGAGAAGAAGTATAATCCGTTCTTTTAAAGCCGGGGGGTAAAAGGGGAAAAGGGAAAAAGGGGAAAAGGCAAAGAACAAGAGAAGACAATTTCATTTAACCTTTTCGCCCTTTTGCCCCACGATACCATTACCTTCTATTAAGAAACTTCCACGGGAAAGCTATCATGGCCTTGAATGGAAAACGGATTCTCTTAGGGGTGACCGGCGGCATTGCGGCTTACAAGGCCGCGGAGTTGGCCCGGCGGCTCATCGGCGGCGGTGCCCGGGTCAAGGTGGTGATGACCCGGGCGGCCCAGGAGTTTGTGGGGCCGTTGACCTTTGCCGCCCTCACGGGCGAGAAGGTGGCCACGGCCATGTTCGGGCCGGACAGCGATCCTTTGGAGCACGTGGCCCTGGGCCAGGAGGTGGACGCCATCGTGGTGGCCCCGGCCACCGCCAATTTTATCGGCAAGGTGGCCGGCGGCATCGGGGACGATTTACTCACCACCATCATGCTGGCGGCCACCCGGCCGGTGTTGATCTGCCCGGCCATGAACGCCGAGATGTGGGCCAACCCGGTGGTGCAGGGGAATCTGGCCCGGCTCAAGGGGCGGGGGTTGCTGGTGATGGAGCCGGCCGCCGGGTCCCTGGCCTGCGGCGCCGTGGGATTGGGCCGCTTGCCGGAACCGGACCTGATTGTCGAGGCCGCCGCCCGCCTACTCTGTGTTCCGGACCTGGCGGGCCGGCAGCTCTTGGTCACCGCCGGGCCCACCCATGAAGACTTTGACCCGGTTCGCTTTCTGACCAACCGGTCCAGCGGCAAGCAGGGCTATGCCCTGGCGAAGGTGGCCTGGCGCCGGGGTGCGAGAGTCACCCTGGTGAGCGGCCCCACCAGCCTGCCGGCGCCCTACGGGGTGAACTGCGTTGCGGTGCGCTCCGCCCGGGACATGCAGGCGGCAGTCAAGGCGCACTTTCCCGATATGGATGTGCTGTTGATGGCCGCGGCGGTGGGCGACTACCGGCCCACCCAGGTCGAAGTCAGAAAGATTAAGCGGGCCCATGAGGAGATGACTTTCCATCTCACCGCCAACCCCGACATCCTGAAACAGGTGGCGGCGCTGAAGACCGGGCAGATCGTGGTGGGTTTCGCGGCCGAGACTCATGATATCGAGGCCGAGGCGCGCCGCAAGATGCGGGAAAAACACCTGGACCTTATTGTGGCCAACGACGTCAACCGGCCGGATTCCGGGTTCCAGGTGGACACCAACGAAGTCACCCTGATCCCCCGGGTGGGCGACGCGGTGCCCCTGCCGCTGATGAGCAAGGAGGAGGTGGCGGAGAAGATTTTAGACCAGGTGGTCGTGCTTCTGGCAACCCGCCACGGGGACCATGCCAAAGATGCCTGAAGACCCAGTTAAGGAATTGCGCGAACTGGTCGATAATCTATCTGTATGGCTGCGCTATCAACGGCGCCTGGGATGGCGGGGGGTGCCGCGCCAGGTCGCGCCTCAAAGGGAGGACCGGGAGAAATCGGCGGACAAAATTGCCAGCCTGGAGGAAATCCGGGCCGAGATGGGGGATTGCCGCCGCTGCAAGCTCTATGGGGGCCGCACCCGCCTGGTCTTTGGAGACGGGGCCGCCAACGCCCGGCTGATGTTCGTGGGGGAGGCCCCGGGGGCCGAAGAAGATAAACAGGGAGTGCCCTTTGTGGGCGCCTCCGGGCAGCTCCTGAACAAAATGCTCAGCAAGTTGGGCCTGCGCCGGGAAGAGGTCTATATCGCCAACATCATCAAGAGCCGGCCCCCGGGGAACCGGGACCCCGAGGCCGACGAAATTGCCGCCTGCCTGCCTTTCCTGGAAAAGCAGATTCGGGCCATCCGGCCCCGGGTGATCGTCACCCTGGGGCGCCCCGCCACCCATGCCCTGTTGAACACCAAGGTGCCTCTGACCCGGCTGCGCGGACAATGGCAACGGTACCACGACATCCGGGTGATGCCCACGTTTCATCCGTCTTACCTGCTGAGGGCGCCCCAGGAGCGGCACAAGACCTGGGCCGACATGCAGCAGGTCATGGAGTATCTGACAGGCCATGAAGAGACTTAAGTATTGCATATGGGCGCTGCTGGTGCTGCTTCTGGCGATGGGGGCGGCTGGAGCGGCCGCGCCCGGGGCGGTTTTCGTACTGCCGGCGGTAGGCTCCATTAACCCGGGGCTGGCGGAATTCATCGTGGAGGGCATCCGCCAGGCCGAGCGCGAGAAGGCCGTGGCCCTGGTGATTGAACTGGACACCCCCGGCGGTTTGGAAACCTCCATGCGCCAGATCGTTCAGGCCATCAGCAACGCCAAAGTTCCGGTGGTCGTTTATGTCTATCCCCGGGGTGCCCGGGCCGCTTCGGCCGGGGTCTTCATCACCATGGCGGCCAACGTGGCCGCCATGGCGCCCGGGACCAACATCGGCGCGGCCCACCCGGTCTCCATCGGCATGGGCAAGACCGACAAGACCATGGAAAAGAAGCTGGTCAACGACATGGTGGCCCACGGACGGTCCCTGGCCGAGGAGCGGGGCCGCAACGCCGATTGGATGGAAAAGGCGGTCCGTCAGAGCGTTTCCATCCCCGCCACCACGGCGGTGAAGCTCAAAGTCGTGGATCTCATGGCCGATAATCTGGAAGACCTCCTGGCCAAAATCAACGGCCGTAAAGTCGAAGTGGGAGGTAAGCAGCTGGTCCTGCACACCGCCGGGGCGACGGTCAAGGAAATCCCCGAAGGCCTGCGCACCCGGGTGTTGAAGTACATCGCCGACCCCAACATCGCCTTTATCCTGATGATGGTCGGCCTGGCGGGCCTCTATTTCGAGTTCGCCCACCCGGGAGTGGTGCTCCCCGGGGTCATCGGCGGCATCTGCCTGCTCCTGGCCTTTTTCGCCTTTCAGACCCTGCCCATCAACTTTATCGGCATCTTGTTGATCTTGCTGGCTTTTATTTTCTTCATCCTGGAATTTAAAATCGTCAGCTACGGCCTTTTGTCCGTGGCCGGGCTGGTGTCCCTGTTCTTAGGGGGAATGATGTTGTTTCGGGGAGGTGAAGGAGGAGTGGATATCTCCTGGAGTGTCTTGATTCCTACGGTGGCCATCGTTTCCCTGTTCTTCATCGTGGTGGCCGGGATTGTCTTTCGCAGTCACCTGCTGCGGTCCATGACCGGTGCGTCCGGCATGGTGGGGGAGCGGGGCGTGGTCTATACCCCCTTGAACCCGGAAGGGCAGGTCTTTGTCCACGGCGAGTACTGGCAGGCCGTAAGCGATGAGCCTATCGCCAAAGGAGAAGCTGTGGTAGTGTTAAAGGTCATGGATTTGAAGCTCCGGGTGCGCCGGGCTTAATAAAAGGAGGCAGTCATGTTTCAATTTATCTCCGGTACTTTTCTCTTCGTTATCGTCATTGTGGTGTTCTTTTTGATGAGCGCCATCAAAATCCTGAATGAATACGAACGGGGCGTGATCTTCCGGTTGGGGCGGGCCCTGCCCCAGGCCAAGGGGCCGGGACTTATCCTCCTGATCCCCATGATCGACAAGCTGACCAAGGTCAACCTGCAATTGGTGACCTATGACGTCCCCTCCCAGGACATCATCACCCGGGACAATGTCACCATGAAGGTGAACGCGGTGGTCTATTTCCGGGTCATCGACCCCCTGAAGGCCATCATCGAGGTCCGGGACTACTGGAATGCCACCCAGTTGCTGGCCCAGACCACCCTCCGGAGCGTCTGCGGCCAGGTGGAGCTGGACGAGTTGCTCTCGGCCCGGGAGAAAGTCAACGCCCAACTGGCGGAGATCCTTGACAAACATACCGATCCCTGGGGCATCAAAGTGACCCTGGTGGAACTCCGGGCCATCGACCTGCCCATCGAGATGCAGCGGGCCATGGCCAAGCAGGCCGAGGCGGAGCGGGAACGGCGGGGCAAGGTGATCAACGCCGAGGGTGAATTTCAGGCCGCCGCCAAGATGGCCGAAGCCGCCCATGTCCTGGCCCAGGAGCCCATGTCCTTAACACTCCGCTATCTCCAGACCTTAAGAGAGATCGCCGCCGAGAAGAACTCCACCACCCTGTTCCCCATCCCCATCGACCTGATTACCCCCTTCATCAAGATGGCGAACCGGTGGGAGAAGCTGGAGGCGTTGGAGGAGGACAAAAAATAGCCGGAGCAATGGCCGGTTGGCGCTTATCCGGTGACCCGGAGAGCTCTTAGGGCTTGAGAAATCATTGCAATACTGGTACTATAAAAAGTTATAGAGGAAAAACGTCTGGTCGGCGGGGGCGCTGCAAACCGAGCCCCTGCCCGCCAATCGGAAAAAATATGGCAGGGTAGGGGGTACCTCCACCCGGGCCAGAAAATAACCTGGGAGAGGCATCATGGCCAAAAAAGAACGCAAAGAGAAAAAAGAAAAACCGTTAGACAAGATGACCGCCACGGAACTGCGCAAGTACGCCATGGACACCGGAGAACTCAGCGGGGTCCACGGCATGAATAAAGAGGAGTTGCTGAGCGCCATCAAAGAGGTGAAGGGCATCAAGGACGAGGGCAAGCAAACCGAAAAGGTTAGCATGCGGGACTTGAAGGAAAAAGCCGCGGCAATGCGGGGAAAAAAACTGGAAGCCATCACCGCCAAGGAACCCCAGGCGAAGATCGACATCCTGCGCAAGAAGGCCAACCGCATGAAAAAGCGGACTCGCAAGGCGGCGTAACCCGTATTGGGGAGCAATCCCCACATCCAACAATGCACTATGCGGTTTAAGGCAAGCACCACACTTGCCTTAAACCGCATTGTTTTTCTTGCGTCGGGGCCCAATTCATGGCGTCCCGAGGCGAGATGTATCTGTCCTGAAAAGTTCTTCCGGTGGCACAGGCTTTCCAGCCTGTGCGGACCGCCTGGCGGGCGCGGAGGCCCGCCCCACCAACCTTTTCATGCTTTACGGGTGGGCCAAAGGCCCATGAGGGACTGTCCTGAAAAGTCTT
>JAUSOZ010000163.1 GCA_030655955.1 Deltaproteobacteria bacterium | reverse complement strand
TAGGGGCGGTTCGCGAACCGCCCCTACGATGCTGCCTCTACTTAATCAGCCCATATTTCTGCATTACCTGGCGCAGTTTGTCTTCGTTGGCGCTGGACATGAGGCACAACGGCTGCCTGACCTCGCCGGTGATTTTGCCCATCATTTTCAGGGCGGTTTTGGCCGGGGTGGGGTTGGTCTCGAAGAACATGGCCTCCATCAGGGGCCACATCTTGTAATGCAGCCCCCTGGCCTTGGCCAGGTCCCCGGCGAAGAAGGCGTTACACATCCCCGCCATGTCCCCGGGGGCCACGTTGGAGACCACCGAAATCACCCCCTGGCCGCCCACTGCCAGGAGCGGCAGCACGGTGAAGTCGTCTCCGGAGAGCACGGTGATCTTGTCGCCGCACAACTGCAGGACCTTGGCGCACTGCTTCAGGTCGCCCGTGGCCTCTTTGATCCCCTTGATGGCGGGGAAATCCGTCAGCCGGGCCACGGTCTCGGGCAGCAGGTTGACGCTGGTGCGGGACGGCACGTTGTAGACCACGATGGGAATCCTGGTGTTGGACGCCACGGTCTTGTAGTGCTGATACAGCCCTTCCTGGGTGGGTTTGTTGTAGTAAGGAGTGATCATCAGGGCCGCATCCGCCCCCGCGGCCTCGGCGTGTTGGGTCAGCTCCACGGATTCGGCGGTATTGTTAGAGCCGGTCCCGGCGATCACCACTACCCGTTTTTTCACCTGGTCGATGCAGGTCTCCACCACCCGTTTATGCTCGGCGTGGCTCAAAGTGGCGGATTCGCCGGTGGTGCCGCAGGGCACGATGCCGTGGATGCCTCCTTCGACCTGGAACTCGATGAGTTCCCGGTAGGCCGTTTCATCAAACTGGCCGTTTTTGAAGGGAGTGACGATGGCGGTGATGGCTCCCTTGAACATGGTGGTACCTCCTTACTTGAGTTCGTCGACCCACAGTTCTCCCTGGTAGACCACCAGGGCGTCGCCTTCCAGGTAGACCTCGGAAAAGGCCTCGCCATCAGGCGTAAAATATATGGTCAGGGCCTCGCCGCCCCGGGTGTGGACGGTCACCGGGGAGACCACCTGGCCCAGGCGGGCGGCGATCAAAGCCGATGCCGCGGCGCCGGTGCCGCAGGCCAGGGTCTCGTCTTCCACCCCTCGCTCGTAGGTGCGGATCCTTAAGGTTTGGGGGCCTTCTACCCGGATGAAATTGACGTTGGTCCCCGCGGGGGCAAAGAGCGGATGAAAACGGACCGCCCGGCCCCAGCCGGTGACGGGGACCGCCTCCAGGTCGGCGACCGGCACCGCCACGTGGGGCACGCCCACCTGGAGGAAATGACCCAGGAGGGTTTCCCCTTCCAGGGGGATGGTTTGCTCCATACGAAAATCACCCACCCCGGCCATGAGCAGCTTGACGAGGCGGCCCTTAACGGAGGCCTTGATGGTCCCGGCCAGGGTCTCAAACGTGAGGTCGGCCGGGGCGATGCCGTTTAACACCGCGAACCGGGCGGCGCAGCGCCCGCCGTTGCCGCACATCTCAGGTTCGGAGCCGTCGGCGTTATAAAAGCGCCAGCGGAAGTTTGCCGTGGGGCTATCCTCAATAAGTATGAGGCCGTCGGCCCCGGCCCCCAACTGGCGATGGCAGACCCGGCGGGCAAACTGCGGCTGTTCGGCCTCGGGGATGAAGCGAACCCGGTGGTCGATGAGCACGAAATCGTTGCCGCCGCCGTGCATCTTGGTGAAGGGGATGCGATTCTTCATGCTTTTGTAGGGGCGGACCCATGTGTCCGCCCGGTATTAAGGGCGCACACGCGGGTGCGCCCCTACGATTTTAAAAAATCCGGGATGGACTCTCCCCAGGTAAGCTGGCGGTAAGTCTCCCTTTTTCTGATAACATAAAAATCCCGATCCTGCACCAAGATTTCGGGCACCCGGGGGCGGGCGTTGTAATTGGAACTCATGGAAAAGCCGTAGGCCCCGGCGCTCAGGACCGCCACCATCTCCCCGGGCTGGAAATCGGGCATAAGGCGGTCCTTGGCCAGAAAATCCCCGGTCTCGCAGATGGGCCCCACGATGGAGGCCTTGACCTGGGGGCGGGTGCCCTCTACCACCGGCCACAGGCCGTGATACGAGCCGTAGAGGCTGGGGCGGGCCAGGTCGTTCATGCCCGCGTCCACGATGATGAAATGCTTGGCGTCGCCGGTCTTGGTGTAGAGCACCTTGGTCACCAGGATGCCGGCGTTGCCCACCAGCACCCGCCCGGGTTCCAGGATGAGGGTGCACTGCAGGCCCTTGAGGTGTTCCAGGAGTTTTTGGCCGTACTCGTCCGGGTGGGGCGGCGCCTCGTCGTGGTATTGAATCCCCAGGCCGCCACCCAGGTCCAGGTAGCGGATCTGGATGCCCAGATCCCGCAGCCGTTCGATCAACTCCTTCAGCCTTTCCAGGGCGTCCACAAAGGGCGCCACCTGGGTGATCTGGGAGCCGATGTGGCAGGCCACCCCCACTACTTCGAGGTTTGGCAGCTCCTGCGCCCGGCGATAGTCATTTATGGCCTGCTCGATGTCAATCCCGAACTTGTTCTTCTTGAGCCCGGTGGAGATATAGGGATGGGTCTGGGCGTCGATGTCCGGATTGATCCGCAGGGCCACCCTGGCCTTCAGCTTCAGGCGCCCGGCGATGCGGTTGATCTCCTCCAGTTCCTGGGAAGACTCCAGGTTGAACAGCAAGATGTTCGCCTTGAGGGCCGCCTTGATCTCCTCGGGCTTCTTGCCCACCCCGGAATAGACGATCTTCCCCGGGTCCACCCCGGCCGCCAGCGCCCGGTAGAGTTCGCCGCCGGAGACGATGTCGGCCCCGGCGCCCAGCCGCCCGAACAGCCGCAAAATCGCCAGGTTGGCGTTGGCCTTCACCGCGAAGCAGACGATATGGGGAAACGGGGCGAACGCGGCGTTGAAGACCCGGTAGTGATGCGTCAGGGTCCCGGCGCTGTAGAGATAAAATGGCGTGCCCACCTGCGCGGCGATACGGCTCACCGGTACGTTTTCACAGTAGAGTTCGCCTGCCTGGTATTGGAAGTGATGCATTAATTTAACCTTTCGAGCTGTCAGCTATCAGCGGTCAGCTTCTTCCCTTGTTTCCCTCGTTCCCAAGCTCCTGCTTGGGAACGTCAATTTCCCCCAAGCTCCTGCTTGGGCCGCCTGCTGCAATAAATAGATGCTTCTCTCGCCAAGCAGGAGCTTGGCCGGCAATGGGGTTCCCAAGCGGGAGCTTGGGAACCAGGAAGAAAAGTCTTTGGTGGCACCGGCATCTTGCCGGTGCGGCGCACAGGCTGGAAGCCTATGCCACCAATGCCTCTCACCGGCTACAACGATTGGTTGCCGATTTTTGCTTTTGTTTTTGCTTTTGTTTTTGCTGACGGCTAACTGCTAACCGCTAATACGTTATCGACATCGTTTCGGCCGGCAGGCTTTCGTTGGCCCGGGGCGAGTCGTCCACCGCGGTGACGTAGTAATGATACGTCTGGCCCCGCGTCACCTGTCCATCCACAAAATAGGGTTTCTTGGCCAAATCCGGGGTGAGCCGGGTGTATTTCTCCTCCCCGGTACTCCGCCGGTAGACCCGGTAGCCGGCCACGTCCGGGGCCGGGCTTTCCTCCCACCTGATTTCCACGCCTTGGGAGGTGGCCACCACCAGGACATTTTGTACGGGCGGCGGCGGGGTGCGCTTCTCCGGCATGGCAACTTGGGTCGGCGAATCCAGGCTGGCCAGCACATCTTCGCCCAGCCGGCGCACCGCCTGAATTTTATAAGTATAGGTCACATCGTTGAGCACCGCCACGTCTTGAAAATTGTTGGCCTGCGCCGGGGCGGGCGTGACCCGGATCCAGGCGCCCGTCCCGGAGAGGCGGTAGATGACATACCCCGCCAGGTCCCGGGCCGGGGAGCCGTCTTGCAGGGCGGTGACGGGAGTCCAGGACAGCGACACCATCTTATCCCCGGGGACCGCCTTGAGCTCCTTCGGGGCCCGGGGCAGCCACCCCCAGGCGTGGCTCAGGGTCTTGGACCAGCCGCCCAGGTAGCCGTCCTGGTCATAGGCCGCCACCCGGTAGTAATAGCGCTGGTCCGGCGCCAGCTCCCGGTCCTTAAACAGCATGGCCTCGCCCCGCACCTCCCCGCGCTGGGGGTAGGCCAGGTCGATATCGGCATAGAGGACGAAATCCCCCGACCCCAGGGCTTCCGGCGTCACCCCTTTGGTTGCGGCCCGGTAGAGCCGGCAGCCCTGGACCTGGGTCAGAGGCTGGCCCAGGAGGTTTTCCCGGGGCAGAAGCCAGCTCGCCACCAGGGAATCGCCTTCCTGGGTCAGACGAAACTCCCGCACCGGCGCCGGCAAGACCCGGTCCGGGGCATAAGGCGTCATCTTCTTGCCGCAGGCGGCCGCCAGGAGCAGCAGGCAGAGAAGACAGAAAAGCACAGTTCTCGGTTTTCGGTTTCCGGTTTTCGGTAAAACAGGACTGGCGACCTCTGAAGTCGGCGGCGCCAACCCCAGAACCCAGAACCCAAAACCCGGAACCCGTTTAAAGTTCTTGCTCATGCAGATTCAGTCCTATTTCCGCTTCGGCCCGTTCCAGGGCCTCATGCACCCGTTCCGGGGCGGTGCCGCCCGGGGAGCGCCGGCGGTTCACGGAGTTTTCGATCTTAAGCCAGTCGAACACGTCGGGTTCGGCCTGGGGGGCGAACTGCTGAATCTCCGTCAGGCTCAGTTCCCACAGTTCCCGGCCCTGGACTTCGGCGTAGCGCACCGTGTTGCCTACCTGTTCGTGGGCGGTGCGAAACGGCGTGCCTTTGGTCACCAGGTAGTCGGCCAGGTCGGTGGCGGTGAGAAAGCCGCCGTGCAGAGCCTTCGCCATGGCCTCCGGGCGCACGGTCAGATTTTCCACCAGGCCCGCCATCAACGTGACCGAGGCCCTGACCGTGTCCACAGTATCGAACAGATGCTCCTTGTCTTCCTGGAGGTCCCGGTTGTACGCCAGGGGCAGGCCCTTCATGATCATGAGCAGGCCCATGAGATGGCCCGCCACCCGGCCGGTTTTCCCCCGGATGAGTTCCGGGACGTCGGGGTTCTTTTTCTGGGGCATGATGGAGGACCCGGTGGCATAGGCATCGGGCAGCGCCACGAACCCGAACTCCGAGGCGGACCAGAGGATGAGCTCTTCCGCCAACCGGCTCAGATGCACCATGATAATACTGGCATGGGCGGCAAATTCCAAGAGAAAATCCCGGTCGCTCACCGCGTCCAGGCTGTTTCTGAACACCCGGGGAAAACCGAGCTCTGCCGCCACCGCGGCCGGGTCGATGGGAAAGGTGGTGCCGGCCAGGGCCGCAGCCCCCAGGGGCGAGACCTTAATGCGATGCAGGGATTCATGCAGGCGCTCCATGTCCCGGCGCCACATCTCGTCATAGGCCAGGAGGTGGTGGGCGAACAAGATCGGCTGGGCCCGCTGCAGGTGGGTGTAGCCGGGCATGATGACGTCCTGGTAACGGTGGGCCAGGCGCACCCCGGCCAGGCGCAGGCCGGCCAGATCATTGATGAGGCCGGCCACCTCTTCCGCCAGGTAGAGGCGCACGTCCAGGGCCACCTGGTCGTTACGGCTCCGGGCGGTGTGGAGCTTTTTGCCCACCTCGCCGAGCCGATAGGTGAGCCGGGACTCGATGGCCATGTGGATGTCTTCCAAGGCCGGGTCGAACTCGAACTCCCCGGCCTCGATCTCCCGGCGGATCTCGGTCAGCCCGGCCACGATCTCGTCCCCTTCGGCGCCGGTAATGATGCCCTGCCGGGCCAGCATCCGGGCGTGGGCCATGGAGCCGGCGATATCCTGGCGGGCCAGGCGCCGGTCAAAGCTCAGGGATGTGGTAAAATCCTCCACCGATTTGTCGGTTGAGCCCTCGAAACGTCCGCCCCAGGGTTTTTCCGCCATACGATTTTCCTTATGAGGTTTTGATCCCAAGACTTATGGATGTGCGCGGCCTCGATCCGCAATTAATACAACAATTTGTAATTTTGCTCACCTATTGCTTACCTTGTGAAGCTTACTTCCCCCTCACCCTATCCCTCTCCCCCCGCTTCGGGGGGAGAGGGTTGGGGTGAGGGGGGCGATATGTGACGTTACTGTATTGCTGAAAGATTGCACTTAGCCATATCAACCTACCCCGCCCCCTCAGGGCCTAAAGGACACCAGCTGGTAGGTCCGGGTTTCAGATTTGGGCCCCGCTTTGGATTTTTGCCTGATGGTGACCAGGCTCTTGACCACCCCGACCTTCGGCGCATACCATTCGTAGCCCATAACCGACGTGCCGGCATCATTCTCGCCTACCTGCTTGATCTTAAGGCAATCCTTAAAGGTTCCGGCCGGAACCTTGACTTCATCGGACAGACTTTCAATCGTCAGGCTTAGGTTCACCGTGCTGTTGCCTAACTTGGCGGCCATGTTCCAGCTACTGCCCTCGGCGACGGGAAACTTAAGATGGCATTCCATCGGCGTTACAAGAGTTGGCGGCGCCTTTTCGCCTGCTTGCTCGGCGTAGCGGTAGGTCCCGGTCTCATCCTGTTTCATTAACTCGATAAAAGTCGTGCCCCCCAACTCCCTTTTCCGCGGCGTCACTTTGGTGCCGCTTACTTCGCGGGGGGCAAGATTGGTAATGAGTAATTTTTTCGTGGCGCCCTGGTCCGATATAATGTTGTACTCCCACCGCATGCCTGCTTTGAGGGGAAAATAGGACTCGCTCAGTTCGTCGCCCCAGCCCTGGCCGGGCGTGAGGAGAGATACAGCTAACAGCAATGCAGCAACGATACCGGTCGTTCTCATAGTCACCTCATTGAATGGATTTCCAGCCTTTCTTATATCAAGTTGCGCTCATATATAGATATTTATCTTTAATGTAGGGGCGGACCCATGTGTCCGCCCTTTTCGAGGGCGCACACGCAGGTGCGCCCCTACAGTGCAGAAGCTCTTATTACTTCATTAGGAGCGCAACTTGGTATTAGCCCCTGACGGCCAGGAGGTCAGGAGCCCCGTCCTGGCTTCAGGCAGGATGGCGCCGCAGGCCTCGCACGCGGCCTGGCCCAGGTCGGCGTGGCTGGCCAGGTTTTGAAAATGGCCGCAGACACGGCAGCGCGCCACCGGGCGGTAATCGATCCAGCCGGCCTCCTTCCAGAAACGCCAGGTGCCGTACTTCCAGCGGTAGAGGATGGCGGTGTAGAGGCAGCTCAGGCCCACCAGGTGCGCGGTGGAGATCCAAAAGGCCCGCCAGGAAATCAGCGCCGTGATGCCCATGATCATGAGGAGGCGGGACGCCAGGCGCCAGGATTTGTCCCAGATGTAGGGGTCCGCCAGGGTCCAGGGCAGCCGCACCCCGAACCAGAGGTTGGGGCCGGGCCGCCAGAAGACCATGAGCAGACCCACGGCCCAACACAATCCCGAAACCAGGTAGGGCGAATAATTCAGAAATTACTGCTCCTTTGTCAGTGGTCAGTTCAAAGTTAAGATATTGAACCTTGAACTCTTCCCCCTACTTCCCTGCAAGCGTCGCGGCGATCTTCAGGCGCAGGGCGTTGAGGCGGATGAAGCCGGTGGCGTCCGCCTGCTGGTAATCGCCCCCGGCCTCGAAGGTCACCAGGGATGGCTGGTACAGTGATTTGGGGGCCTTGCGTCCCACTATCGTGACGTTGCCTTTATAGAGTTTCAGCCGGGCGGTGCCGGTGACGGGCTGCTGGGCCGCGTCGATGAGTTTTTGCAGGACCTGGCGCTCCGGGGCGTACCAGTAGCCGTTGTAAACCATTTCGGCATAGCGGGGGCTGAGGCTGTCCCTCAGGTGCATCACCTCCCGGTCCAGGGTGATGGATTCCACCGCCCGGTGGGCGGCCCTGAGTATAGTTCCGCCGGGGGTTTCGTACACCCCCCGGGATTTCAGGCCCACGTAGCGGTTTTCCACCAGGTCCACCCGGCCGATGCCGTGTTCGCCGCCCAGGTCATTGAGCCGGGCCAGGAGATTGGCGGGGCTCAAGCCGACGCCGTCCACCGCCACCGGGTCGCCGTGCTCAAAGTCGATTTCCACATAGTGCGGCTTATCCGGGGCCGCTTCCGGCGAGGCGGTGAGCACGAACATATTCGCCGGGGGCTCGGCCCAGGGGTCTTCCAGGATGCCGCCCTCGAAGCTGATGTGCAGGAGATTGGCGTCGCTGGAGTAGGGCTTCTCCTGGGTCACCGGCACCGGGATGCCATGCTTCTGGGCATAGGCGACGCAATCGGCCCGGCCTTGCAGGTCCCACTCCCGCCAGGGAACGATGATCTTCAGGTCTGGGGCCAGGGCCTGGTACGTAAGTTCGAAGCGCACCTGATCATTGCCCTTGCCGGTGGCCCCGTGGCTGACGGCGTCGGCGCCGACTCGAAGGGCCACCTCCACCTGAGCCTTGGCGATCAAGGGCCGGGCGATGGACGTGCCCAGCAGATACGCCCCCTCATAGAGGGCGTTAGCCCGGAACATGGGCCAGACAAAGTCCCGGACGAACTCTTCTTTGAGGTCCTCGATATAGACCTCGTCGGCGCCGGTGGCTTTGGCCTTGGCGGTCACTTCGGCGAGATCGTCCCCCTGCCCCAGGTCGGCGGCAAAGGCCACCACCGGGCATTGATACTTCTCTTTCAGCCACTTGAGAATCACCGAGGTGTCGAGCCCGCCGGAGTAGGCCAAGACAATTTTCTTGATATTTGACATTTTATTTTCCTGTGAAAATTTATTGCGAGCGCCAAGCAACCCAGGTGATAAGATCACTCTAGTTACTTAGTTTTTGCTCGCGTAACGAGATGATTAACTTATCAAAACAATTAACAAATTGCCCCTTATTATCGAAAAAACACCACCTCGTATGCGCAATAATTGTTTCTTCTTTAATTAGTGCTCCTTTTTCATTTATGGAAAGGCTATCTGTATAAGTATATTTTACTTTTACAGTTCTAACCTCAGGATAAAAAAATGACCAAAAGAAATTAAGTTTTCTTTTATCTATTCCAATGACTTCTATTTTTACAAAAGGCTTAAATACTGTTTCTGGAGTTATTTCAACTTTATCAATGAACCCTGGAATAATTGATTTATTATAAAATACAAAGCTTTCTCTTGTTATTTCTTCACGATATACTGGCGAAATACTTTTTATATCTTGATTTTTGGCTTTCAATTTTATTGTACGTGTTTCTCTTTTTCCAATATCAAATTCATTTTTAAATACCATAACAATATTTGGTGATGCGCATAACAATATATATCCAGCAATCAACGTGACTGAGAGTGGTAAAATAATATATTTTAGCGTCTTGTAAATCATCCAATTATTTTTATTAGCATTTGAAGTTTTATCTAATTGTCAGCATCATAAATCGAAATATATCTTCTATTTTAATTATTGTATTTGTAGGATGCGTTTCCTCACAAAATCAGTCTTTTATTTTTTAATCTTTCCCAAACTCTTGCTTGGGAAGGCTAATTTCGGCCAATCTCCGCTTGCGCACCAGAAAATCATTTTTCCCGGGTCAGTCG
>JAUSOZ010000155.1 GCA_030655955.1 Deltaproteobacteria bacterium | reverse complement strand
AAGGGGGGCTTTAGCCGTGAAAGTCCACCCGTAGGGGCGGTTCGCGAACCGCCCCTACAAGGAATTTCATGATTGGGGGTGGCTTCAAACGGCCATGATGGTATCAGCCAGATTGCCAAAACCTGGACCACCAGCTTTTCCGGGTTGGGGGCGAATTATGGCGGGTCGATTCTGGTTCGGGGAATACGGTGTGGGGCAAGCGGGGGGCTTCTGAGGCCTGGACTGGGTCTCGTTGGGACGGTTTTTCGCAAATCTTAGTCATCAGGGGAACCATCTGGCTGGTCATCTCCAGCACCAGGCCCTCCAAGCGGGTCAAGCGCCCCGACAAATCTTGGACGGCGGCCGCCAGCCCGTTGTCAGCGGCTGGAACGCCGCGGCCCGGGGTCTCCGGCACGGCAGCCGGGTCCTCAGGCATTGAAGACTCTTCCGGCGCGAAACCTTCCAGGCTGCCGCCTTGGGTCGAGATGACCAGATCAATAAATTCGGCGTCGATCTCGTAGCGGCCTTCGGCGAAGCCGGCCACCAGGGCCAGATCACACCAGGCATTGATCCGCCGGGGCACCCCTTGGGTGTAATCATAGAGTTTATCCAGGGCCGAGGTGGTAAAAATACCGCTGCCGCCGGCCCGGGCCAGGCGGAAACGGATATAGTCCCTGGTTTCCTCCCGGTCCAGGGGGCTGAGATGGTAGTGAATCGCCACCCGCTGGGCTAACTGCCGCAGCGCCGGATGCCGGAGCCGCTGCCTGAGCCCCGGTTGGCCCACCAGAATTACCTGTAAGAGAGGTTCCTTGTCAGTCTGCAGGTTGGATAAAAGACGCAATTCCTCCAGGGCCTTGGGCCCCAGGTTCTGGGCCTCATCCACCACTAAGACGACGTGTTCGCCCCGTCCATGCGACGACAGCAGGAACTGATTGAACGCCCCGAGACGGGCGGCCCGGCTGCCGCCAAAATGCCCCCGAATTTGAAATTCTTGGAGCAGGAGATCCAGGAGATCTTCAGCCTCCACGGAAGTCTGATACAGGACGCCCAGACGCTGGCCGGCGCCTTTTTCCCGCAACAAGGATTTTATTAAGGTGGTCTTGCCGGTGCCGACCTCTCCCGTCAGCACCACGAACCCCATGCGCTCTTTGAGGCCGTATTCCAGGTAAGCCCGGGCCAGTTTGTGCTGGGAGCCCAGAAATAAATAATCCGGGTCCGGCACCAGGGTAAAGGGACGCTCCTGCAGTCCATAAAAATCTTCGTACATAGTCTACTTAAGCCAGGGCAGGTTAAATTTTTTCTGGGAGTCTCGATCCGGATAGTATTGGAGATAATTATAAGATAATCCTACAGGATCTATCTTATTGAGCACACATCCCAGCATCGGAAATTCTTGGAGCGTTTCCAGGGCGCGGGTTATTTCTTCCCGGGGAGTGCTGCCGGCCTCCACTACCAAAATAATGCCGTCTACCAGGGGGGCAAAGGCCAAAGGGTCGGCATAGAGCAAGGGGGGTAAATCAAAGAGCACGTACCGGTCCGGATAAAAATGTTTCAGCTCCCGGACCAAATCCACCATGCGGGGAGAACTGAGCAGTTCTACGGATCGGGTGGTGGATCGGCCGGCGGGAAGCACCACCAGATTGGCCAGGCCTTCGGGATGTACCAGGGACTCCGCAATGGGATGCCCCGAGGTCAAATAATCCACCAGTCCCGGTCCCGCGGGCAGATCAAGATAGCGGTGAACGGACGGATTGCGCAGATCACCATCCACCAGCAGCACCGTCTGGCCGACTTTATGGGAAATGGCAATGGCTAAGTTGATGGTGGTCAGGGTTTTGCCTTCGTTGGCCAGCGGGCCGGTAACCATCAAGGTATTCCGGCTTTCTTGTTTGGTGGCATGCAAGATGTGGGTCCGCAACAATCTATAGGCTTCCCCCAGACTCTCGTCACTGCCAGCCACGATCAAGCGATTCCGGCGCAGACGATCCATGTCCACCGTCACCGTGCGCGTATAGGTGTAGTGAATCTCCCCTGGTGTCTCGGTAAAACCAGCGACCTTATCCACGTGAGGCCAAGGCGGCGGCGGCGAAGCCTGGCTGGGGGCAGGATCGGGCTTCACCTTCTGGCGATGCAAAGATTTGGCTTTTTCTAACGCTTTGTTGATGAAACTCACGGTCTTAACTCCCCAGGTTTAACGTGGTTATGCCGCGGAACGGCAACGAGCTTCCTTCCCTCTCAGCCTTACCCCCTCCCCCAAAAGAGGGGAGGTTTTCGTAGGGGCGGTTCGCGAACCGCCCCTACAACTTAATACGTGAATTCCCCGCCGGGCTCAGGCCAAAATCTCACGGATCAGGTGTATTTATCCGCCAGGCGCAGGAGTCTGGCGGTGAGCACCCAGAGATCCATATAAAAGAAGTGGAACAGGGCCAGTCCCATAAGGAGGGCACAACCGGTAACCGCCCAGATCAATTGTTGTTTCCGGCGGGCCTGGATGATATCTTCGCCGGTCTGAATGCGAATGATCGAACCCAGGACCGGCAGGCCGGTAAGCCGGGCCAGTTCGTTGCTATTTTTTACCGAATGGTCCAGATGTTCGGAGAGAGCCACGGTACCAAGCCCCAGCCCCAGGCTCAAGATGACCCCGGCTAACAGGATTAACCATCTTTTCGGCGACACCGGTTTCTCGGGGAAACTCGCCGGGTCGATGAGCGTGAATTTCTCCCCTTTCTGACCCTCTTCCATGCCTTCGGAAATGCGTGCCTCCAGGATTTTGTTCATGACCTCCTGGTGCTTGGCAGAGGCATTTTGATAATCCCGCATCAGGGCCAGGTATTCCTGCTCCACCTTCGGGGCGTCTTCGAGACGCTGCCGGTACATCTGCAGTTTATCTTTCAGGCCGGCTTGCTGAGTCCGCAGGGAGACAATGTCACTCTCGGCGCCCTTGATTTGGGTCGTAAGACTGATGTACGCCGGGTTTTCCGGTTCAGCCACCGGTCTGGGAGGACTGGCGGTTTTCGGGGTCTGTTCCAGGCGGGCAATCTCGTTTTTCAACTGCTTTACTTCCGGGTGCTGGTCGGAATATTTCCCTTGTTTCGCGGCTAATGCCGCCTTTAATTGGGTGAGCTTTTGGCGGCGGATAGCGGCGCTGCCACCGGTTTGCCCCACCATTTTCCGGAGTTCGGCGATTTCCCGGTGCGCCTTCTTAACCTCCGGGTGGTCTTCCGAAAACTTGGACTGGAGGTCGGCCATGGCTACCTCCAAAGTCTTGAGGCGGTCGGCCGGGGCCATAACCCGCTCCCCGGTGGCGCCGATGAGAGGGGTATCGGGCTTCACCGTGGCTAATTGACCCTCGATATAGATTCTGCGATCCTCGGCGCTCCGCGTGGAAGCATCCAGCTGTTTAATATCCATCTCCAGGCGCGCCGCTTGTTGCCGGTTAAACTCCTGCTGTTCCGGGAGCAATCCCTCATACTGCCCTTTGAAGGCGGTAACTTTTTCCCCGAGGCCTTTGATGCGCTCCTGCAATTGTTTCAGTTCCGCCTCTAAGAATTGGGTGGTGGATTGGGCCTGGGCCTCCCGGGTCTTGAGGTTTTGTTCCAAATAAAGGGAGGCCAGGGTGCCGGCCACCCTTTGCACCATATCCGGATTTTTGCCGCGATAGGCGATGGAGAAGGCAATGGTTACCGCGGTCGTCTGGGTGGGCCGTCGTCCTCCCGTTTTATCGGCTATCTCGGCGCTGATCGTATTCAGTTTGATGTCATCGCGCATCTTTTCGGTGATCTCTTCCCGAGTAAGTTTTTCCCGCAGGTCGGAGTAGAGATTAAATTGATTAATAATTTCCCAGAGTTTCACCCGGGAGAGAATCTGTTGCGTCAGGCTCTGGATGCGCTGGTCGGCAAAGCCGGTTACCGTGGACCTGACAAAATCCTGGGGAATCTGCTGTTCCTCGATTAAGATCGTGGAACTCGATTCGTAGATGGAAGGCAGGAGCCCGGCTACCAGGATAGCCACCACCAACACCGATAGCGCTGGAATAATAAAAGACTTTTTCCTAATTTTAAGAATCGTTATAAATTGACCGATACCGACTTCTTCACTGGGCATCATTTTTTTGCCTTCTCAGGGGCCGAGGTTGCTTATGCATCCAAGAGCGGGCGTTCAACCCCAGCCAGCCTTTAGATCAATTCCGGTTGATAAATATCATGGATCCGAATCAGGCCCAGGCAACGTTGGCTGCGCGAGTCCACGACCGGGAGGACGGAGATCTGCGAGGGACGATCTTCCATCAGCCGGGTAGCATCCCTGAGGCTGGCCTCCGGGGTTATGGTAATGGGCTGGGGCATCATGCATTCGGAGGCGTGCAGAATACGGATATCTTCATGGGTCAGGAGAGCCCGCCGCAAGTCACCGTCGGTGATGATCCCCAGCAACTGAAACTGTTCATCCACGACGCATGCCGCCCCTAAGGGGCGCTCCGACATGGCAATGATCACCTGGCGCAGAGGGGTGTCCGGTTTGACCCAGGCCACGGCATCATTTTCGTGCATGACATCCGCCACCTTTAACCATAAATTTCTTCCCAACTGGCCGGCGGGGTGGTAACGGGCGAAATCTTGGTCGGTAAAACGGCGGGCCATCATCAAGGCAACTGCCAGGGCATCCCCCAAGGCCAAGGCCACGATGGTGCTGCAGGTGGGAGCCAGATTCAGGGGATCAGCCTCGCGTTCCACCCGGGCGTCCAGAACCACGTCAGCCTGTTTGGCCATGGGTGAGTTCAGGTTTCCCACAATGGTGATCAGCGGCGACCGAAATTGCCGCAAGACCGGGATGAGGCGCAGCAATTCCGCCGTGCTGCCGCTCTTGGAGATCAGGATACTGGGGTCGCCCGGGGTATAGATCCCCAGATCGCCATGCACGGCCTCGGCAGCATGGAGAAACACCGCCGGGGTTCCGGTGCTGGCCAGGGTGGCGGCGATTTTCTGGCCGATATGGCCGGATTTGCCGATGCCGCTGACCACTACCTTACCATCATGGGCCAGCAGCAGTTCCACGGCTTTGGTCATGGTATGATCCAGACGATCCGCTGCCGCCGCCAGGGCTTGAGCCTCGACCTTCAGCACCGCTTGGGCAATTTCCCGCCAATCCTTGGTAGGAGGACTCTGGTCCAAATTTGAGGGAGAAGATTTCAATTAATTATCACACCCCATAAAATGAGATAAAAGCTCGTTAGTGCCTAAGCAACGATCGTCATTTCTGATAGTGTATCGGGTAAGTATAATTTAACATCACGTACGCCGAATGTGCCTGGGCCGACCTGTCCCCAGTCACATCATCATATCGGCTAAATCTGTAGCCTGGGGTTACTGACAATTTTTCCGTAATTTTATAAGCCAACAGCGCCGTGACCGTATAGTAATTATAATCC
Source organism: Deltaproteobacteria bacterium (assembly GCA_030655955.1). Classification (GTDB taxonomy): domain Bacteria; phylum Desulfobacterota; class Desulfobaccia; order Desulfobaccales; family 0-14-0-80-60-11; genus 0-14-0-80-60-11. Next base: position 13,722 of record JAUSOZ010000155.1, on the reverse strand, counting down.
AAATTATTCGTCTGAGAAGCCTGCGAACTTGAAGAATAACTGCCCCCCAAGGTCCCGGTCAAGCGCTCCGTCAAGGTATATCCCAAAGACGCGTAAATGCGAGTGAAATTTAAGACATACCCATAAGCCGATGGGGTTTGATCCCGGGAAAATCCGCCCGTAAGACTCAAATTGGTCCACCGGTGTGTGGTGGATACATTAAAATATGGCGTCCCCTTGGTGTGTTTGACTCTCTTTTGCACCACCGAGGTGAAGTAGGGAAACTGGGAAAGATCTTCCACTTGAGTGCCAAAGTCAGACTTATTGATGTTCATGCCGCCTAGGAGATTGAGCTCCCAGTTTTCCGTGAATTTATGGTTGGCTCCCAGATAAACTCCCAGGGTCTTGTAGCTGTTACCCCCTGGATAGAGTGTTTCCCGGACAATATTGTTGTTGGTGAGGGTGGTCCGTTCATTGCTTAATAAGTAATTGGAGGTCAACCCCATCTGATGGGTGGTATAATCGGTGTACTGGGGCGCCTGGTAAAGAACTCTGGTAAAATTATAGTTTATCGTGCTCGACAGACGTTCGGTGATATTGTACGTCATCCCCGGGTTTGCCAGAAATGAGGTGCGCGGAGAGACGCCGATAACCAGACCGGAAGTCAACAATTCCTGCAGCAACGTAGTATCAACAATATAGGAGGTGTTCAACGACAGATTGACTTTCGGAGTTGCCTGATATTTGCCATTTATCTGGTAATTCTGGTCGATATGGTCGAGGTTGCTATTACTTAGGTAATGCTGGCCACTCAACCCCAAATGCCCCTGTAACTGGGTGATTTCCGTCTTGTAGTTGAAGTCCGCCACCGGCGTCAAGGTAAAAATGTAGTCGCTGGTCGGGTTGGTAAAGGCCAAATTCACATTGCTGTTAAACTCGGATTTCTGCGTCACCGAAGGCACCAGGGACCAATCAGCCGCCACCGCCAGAACAGCGGCCCACAGGCTCATAATTATTGCAAGTCCCACCCAGGTTATAGTGCCCATAAATCCCCTGTTTTCCCTACAGTTAGGGCACTACCACTACGTCTCCCGGCAACAGCGTGCGATTTTGTTCCAAAAATTGGCCCTTAGCCGCCTCTTTATAATTGAAGGGGAAGACCTCCTCCTTGCCGCCCATGGTCCGGAGAACCATGATGGAGCCGGGCGAGGCGAAGGGCGTCAGGCCGCCCGCCATGGAAATGGCCTGCATCACATTGACGGGCTTGCCGATGACGAAATCTCCCGGCTTGCTAACCTTGCCGGTGACATAGATCTTATAATTCTGCGCCTTAAGCAGGATCACGGTAACATGGGCGTCCGTCACATACTTCTCCAGACGTTTCAAGATTTCTTCCTGCAGTTGCTTGACGGTGCGCCCGGCGGCCTGTACCTCCCCGATTAAGGGGTAAGAAATCTTGCCGTCCGGCCGTACCACCAGTTGCTTGGTCAGGTCGGGTTCTTTCCAGACGGAAATTTCGAGGGTATCTTCCGGTCCCAGGAGATAGGTTGCCTGATCGGGAGTGGCAACCGCCGCGGCCGCGGCCTGGGCCTCGGTGAGATGGCTCACCGGCGGGGTACAGCCGCACATCACCAAGCTGAGCACCACCGCTAGGCGGCAAATCAACCATTTCCAGTGCGCCTGCGAAGGCAATCCAGTCAAACCCATACCCTCCTCCTTGAGGTTACTTCGGGTCGATAGTTTTTACCATAACCTTAATCATTAAAGGTTATCAACAAAAAATCTTAATTAATTTTTATTAAGTTATACTATTTTATTACAAGCCTAATTAATTTCTTAATCTGTTCTCCTCTTGAAAATCAAATCACTTGGATCAATCTGCCTGAAAAGTTCCCGTAGGGCGCGTCTCAGGCGCCATTCTTGGTGCGTAAGACGTACTCTATGATGAAGAGTTCGGGGCGGCATAGTGTATTGGTTTTGGGTATTCCGAAGGAACATGCACGACTGGTTCCCGCAGCCAGTCGCCTGGCCTGCGGCTGATAGCCTAAGACGGGGCCAGGCTTATAGGGTTATATGATCGCCGCTGTGCCACTGAGAGTCCCGGGGCTATCTTCTCCCAGGGCGGGAAAAGGCGCCCGGAGGCCGGCAGTCCCGTCCCCCGCAGGCTATTGAATAGCCCGGCGCTGGTCTTGCATTTTCTTCAGGAGAAACTCGAAAGACTGGGTGCGAATGACCTGGCCGAACTGGGTCTTGTAGTTTTGCAGGATGCTGACCCCGTCCACCATAACGTCGTAGAGAATCCATCCCTGGGCCGCGGTATGCATCAGGTAGGTTACCGGGATTTTCTCGTTGGTGCGGACTATGGCGGTATCCACCCGGGCCTTATCGCCTTCCGGGAGTTCCCGGCCGTACTGGATGTTTTCCTTTTTCAAGAAGTTGAGGACCAGGCGGGCGTAAGAATCTTGGAACAGGTAGCTGAAGGTTTGGGTGAATTCCTGTCGCTGGCCGCCACTGAGGCGCTCATAGGTAGGCCCCAGGGAGTCTTTGGCCATCAGGGCAAAATCGAAGTTGCGCTCAATTATCTTGTGGATGGCCTGGGACCGGGCCTGGGTGGACAGGGCCGGGTCATTTTGCAGGCCCATCACCTGGTCCAAGATCCCCCGTACGTAGGCGGTGGGGGTTTGCGCCAGCGCCGGCCGGGGAGGGCACGAAAAGGCGATGAGGGCCAGACTAATGATCCAGATCCAAAGCGGCTTTTTCATGGTCTTTCTTCCTTATGGCGCGAGATAACCACCGCCCCAAACTGAGGTAAGGCCGGAATGCGGGTTGGCGGCGGGGAGTGTTTTCCACCAAGCGCAGGAAGGCCGGCAGGATGCTCAACGAGGCCAGGAGCACACTGAGGCTGCCCACCGTGGCCAGGAGCCCCAGGCTAAAGGTACCCTGATGCCCCGACACCATCAAACTGCCGAACCCCAAGGTGGTGGTCAGGGCCGCCAGGGCGACGCCTTTGGCGGTGCTGGCGGGCAGGGTAATGGCCCGGGCCGATTCCTCCTGGCGCCACCGGGCCAGAATGATGATCCCGAATTCGATCCCCTCCCCCAAGATCAAGGGCACGAAGAGGACGTTGGCCTGGTTGAAGGGCAGGTTCAGCAACCACATCATGTTGATCGTCAGGCCGGTGCCCACCACCAGGGGAATCAGGGCCAGCAGGGCCATTTTCAGGCTGCGGAACAAGAGCACGAGCATGACGGTGATGGCCAGCAGGGCCATTCCCGCCGCCCAGAGGATGGAATTGCGGAAGCCCAGGGTAAAGCTATAGAGGAGGATCGGGTCGCCCACGGCATTGGGGTCGACACTCCAGAGGCTTTGGACGAAATTTTTCAGGGGCCCGAAATTCCAGGTGTCTTCAGAGGGAAAGACCCGGATGAGGTAGGTGCCCTCAGGGCTGATGAACCGCTGCCGCACCGGTTGGGGCAAGTCCGCCAGGGTGGGGGGCTTCGCCGTCAACCCCGAGTCCACATAGCCCCGGAACAGGTCCCAGGTTTTGCGCAAATCCGAGAAAAAAAACCGGCCATACTCATCCAGACGCCTGGCGGCGTTGGGGTCGCCGGCCCCGAGCCGCGGGATAATCTTATTGATGAGCCGGTGGGTCTCCTCCACCTGTTTCCGGGTGGCGGCCTGATCGGTATCGAGTTTTTTGGCGGCTTCAGCCACTTTGAAATTGATCCGGCTCAAAATATCGGCCAGTGCCTGGGGTTCAACCGGTTCCACCGGGTCCCGGGGGAAGTTGATGGCACTGAGGACCGGCTGCATTTGGGCCAGGATCGGACGCTTGGCCTCCACCTGCTGGGGCAGAAAGGAGAGGACCGATTCGACATGAGACACCGTGGGCAGGCGTTTCAGGGCCTCGGAGCGGGCCGCCAACTCCTCCAGCGAGGCGGTGGCCAGAGCGCCGTAGGAGGTGGAATATTTGGAATCCTGGATCAGCTTGTATTCCCATACCACCGATTCGGCCGAGGGATTCTGCAGATGCAGGGGATTTAAATCGAAGGGCACGAAGTACAGGCTGAGGCCGCCCAAAGCGGTGACCAACACCCCCAGGCCGACCAGCAGGCCGGGCCGGTGCCAATGCAGCTGTAAAAACGGCGTCGGGTGAGGCGGACAATCCTCGGGCACCTGGGACGGCGGGCATTTTTCCGTAATGGTCACCAGGGCCGGCACCAGGAGCAGGGTGGCCACCAGCATCACTAAAATCCCCATGGCCAGGATCAGACCCAACTCCGCCAGGCCTTTGAAGCCCACGAAAGCCAGGGGTACAAAGGAGACTATGGCGGCCACGCCGGCATACACAATCCCGGGCGCGGCGCGGCGGAACGTACAGGTTAACACCTCGGCGCTGCAGTGGCGTGCCCCACCTTGCTCTTCTTCCAGGCGGCAGAACCAGTGTATTCCGTAGTCGATGGTGAGGCCCAGCATGAGGGGCGCAAAGATCAAGGACAGGAGGTTGAGGTGCCCCACCACCAGGGTGACCAGCCCAAAGGTCCAGCACAGACCCAGAACCAGAACCAGCCCCTCTACCAGGGTGCGCCTCAGGCTCCGGAAAAACAGGATCAGCAGTCCCAGCTGGCCGGCCAGGGATAACCAGGTGGCCAGGGTGATGTCTTTCATGGAACTGCTCATTTCGTCGGCTTCCAAGGCGTCGGGGCCGGTCACCCCCGCCTCCAGACCGGGGTACCGGGCTTTGACCTGATCCACCACCTTCCTCAGGAGAGCCAGATCTTGGCTGCGAGAGGCGTACCCGTCACCTTTCGGGGTCACCAGAAACAAGAGGAATTTGTCATTTTCGGTAAAAAAGTAACCGGCTCCCTCAAGATCATTCAATTCCTTGGGGAAAAAGCTGCTAAACAGGGAAGCCTGGGGCTGGTTGCCTTCCAGGCTGGCCGAGAGCCCCCGGAGGGAAGTGTTCAGCAGGGACAGGTCCGGCAGTTCCGGCTTTGCCTGATCGGCCAGGAACCCGGTGAAGACCTCGCCGATCATGGCCTGGGCAATCCGGTCATTCACCAGCCGGTAAAAGGTGGTCAGGTTCGGGTCCGCGGCCAGGCCCGACAACAGGTCTTGCTCTTTCAGGAGACTGTCTTTGATCTTGTCAAGATCCTGGAGGTCCAGATAGAGCAGGGCCGAACGTTTGAGTCTTTCCGGGTCGATGTGATAGAAGAGTTCGGGAAAGTGGTCCGGGTAGCGCCGCAACTCGGCGGCCAGGTCGTTGGCGAACCCGATGGCCCGTTTGGGATGCCCATTCTCCACCACCACCACCATGCCATCCCGGCCCCCAAAGGCCTTGTCCATCTTTTCGGTCTGTTGGACAAGGTGTTGGTTACTGGCAACCAGGTCGTTGCGGCTGGTGCGAATGGCCAGGTTCGTCACGGTATAATAAACCGACGCCACGGCCAGCACCACGGCTATTGCCAAAAGGGGCCAGGCGCACCGGCGAAAGCCGCGCATTAATGACGCGCAGGGTGATCTCAGGTTTTGGCGATGAGGCAAAATTTCCTCTACTGGTTCACTGGTTAAATCGGCTGTTCAGGGGAAAGGATGAATCTAGAGCATAAGGTTGTAGCGGCGCGTTTATGTCGTCCCAGGCCGGGAAGGCCTGCCTTCCCCCAAGGCTGCTGGCCGAACCGGGACCCCCCCATTTTTAATATTCTGTTATAATCTGCTGATAAACGAAATAAAGTCAAGCAAAATCTTACCCTTGCTGTGGCCCGGCACCGCCTGGCGGACACCCGTTCCCGTGGCCCCGGCCCCGCAGGGTTCCGGATCGATGGACGCCTCTGGCTGGAAGAAGACGGTGAGACCAGGCGCTTTTACATCGCCCGGGCCCTGGTCATTGAGCCCGAGGTCTTCTGCCTCGATGACCCCATCGCAGCCCTTGCACAAAACACACTGATATTATTGAATAAAACATCTTTAGCATGAAAATTGCGGGAAAATCGACCATAATAGTAGTGAGGCACAATCCCGCCCAGGCCCGCTGGCTGGGCGATCAACCACTGGTTATGGAGAATGGCCGAATCGCTCCTCTCTAACGACTCTTCTGCTCCGGAGCCGGTTTTCCCCCGGTTCAAGCCCCTGGCGTTGGCCGACCGGGAAATATTGCGCCCCATCCTCTGGGACTATCAGGCCGAAACCTCGGAGCTGACCTTCACCAATCTCTTCATATGGCAGTCTCACTATGGCTACCAGTGGTCCCGGTCCCGGGACCGGCTCCTGGTGGTGGCGGCCGTCGCCGGAGGCCAGGCCTGGGCCCTGCCGCCGGTAGGGCCATCGCCCCGGGTCGATCTCTGCCGCCAGGTCTTAGGCTGGCTCAAAGACGAGTGCGGGGTGGCGAACCCCGCCATTGAGCGGGCCGACCCCCGGCTGGCGGCCGAGTTGGCCGGCCACCCCGAATTCGTGGTGGAGCCTATGCGAGATCACTTCGATTACGTCTACCGCACCGGCGATCTCATCAATCTGGCTGGGGGCAACTATCATTCCCAGCGCAACCACATCAACAGTCTGGCCCGGTCTCAGCGCTTCCGGTATGAGCCCCTCGGGGCCGAATACCTGCCGGAGTGCCTGGAGTTGAGCGCCAGGTGGTGTAAAATCAAGAGATGCGAGGATGATCTTTCCCTCATGGGGGAGTGGGAGGCCGTCAATGCGGCCCTGGCCAATTTTCAGGCCCTGAAGCTAAAAGGTGGCGTGATTCTGGTCAACGACCGGGTGGAGGCCTTTACCTGCGGGGAGTTGCTCAATCAGGCCACCGCGGTCATCCATCTGGAGAAGGCCGCCCCGGAGTTGCGGGGCCTTTACGCCGTCATTAATCAACAGTTCTGCCGGCAGGCCTGGGCCGAAGTGAACTTTGTCAACCGGGAGCAGGACCTGGGGCAGGCGGGCCTGAGGACGGCCAAAATGTCCTACCACCCCCACCATCTGGTGGAGAAGTTCCGTATCCGCCTGGCGTGAGGGGAGTAGAGCAATTGCCCGAAGTTTTTGCCGTTATGGTAATGCTCCAAGAACCAAAATCCCCCTACCCCCTTTTTTCAAGGCGATTATATACTTCACAAACCCTGCTTGGGGATTTATGATGGATATAAACCTGCTTTAGTATAGAAATAAACTGGAAATGAATTATTATTAAATTTTAGCTCATATATAATATATATAACAAATTCATTAACTTATAAAAATATTTTTCGCTTGACATGGAAATGAACAGTGTATATATATATGTATGGCGATTAAATATGAACTACCTCAAAATTGGATAATATACGATAAACTAGCCATTGTCGATCAGCTTATTGAAGCAAAAGCTGCATTGCTCTCACTCAAGACAATTCCTTATCAAAAACGATGGGCAGAAGAACTGCAAATTGTTCAACTAAAACGCGAAATTGCTGGCACCTCAAGGATAGAGGGAGCCGATTTTACCGAGGGTGAACTTGACGCCGCTCTCAAAGAAAGCATCGAACAATTAACTACACGATCACAAAGGCAAGCGGCTGCAACGGTAAAAGCTTATCGCTGGATCGCCAAACTAGAAAACGATCAGCCAATTACTGAAGAATTAATATGTAATATCCATAAGTTAATTATAGTAGATGCTGATGATGATCATTGTCCTCCAGGCGAACTCCGCAATCGTGACCAAAATGTGATCTTTGGGATGCCCCGGCACAGGGGATGTGAAGGTGGAAGTCAATGTGTTAAAGCGTTTACATTATTAATCCAAGCTATTAATCAAGATTTCCTCGGTCACGACCCCCTAATCCAAGCCCTTGCTACACATTATCATTTTGCCGCTATGCACCCGTTCCTCGATGGAAATGGCCGATCTGCGAGGGCGTTAGAGGCATTAATGCTCCAAAAAATAGGATTAAAACATTCCCTTTTTATTGCGATGTCAAATTATTATTATGAAGAAAAGAATGATTATTTGAACACACTGGCACTGGTTAGGGCCAGTAAACACAACTTGACACCCTTCCTTTTGTTTGGACTAAGAGGAATCAAATTGCAATGTCAAAGATTATTTGATGAAATTAAGAAAAATATATCTAAGGCATTATTTAGGAATAATATGTACGATTTATTTATTCGTCTTCAATCAACGAGAAAGCGTGTTATAGCTGAGAGACAAATAGAAATATTAAAATTACTTCTTGACGAAAATTATACATTGGATAAATTGTACAATAAAGTTACTGTAATCTACAAAAGCCTTAGCAACTCATACAAAGCCTTCATCCGGGATATCAATTATTTAATAGGCCTTGGTGCAATCGACTTCACTAAGGAAGATAACGTATATAATATCTTTGTTAGGTTGGAATGGGCTACTGAGATAACAGAGTCAGAATTTTTTGAAAAAAATAAAAAATTACCAAAATCTAAAACCCACAACTTTTTATCACTCCGGTAATATTTTCTGGTTTTTGCTTTTATATCCATAGTCACTCATTAGGTTTTTCTTATCTGCTTTTTTCAAACGAGAAACACAGCGGAATTTCTTTTAAAGTCCCTCCTTGAAAAGGGGGATTTAAAAACCATCAATCGGAAGGAATTTTTGGCAAACGCTATAAGGCGCAGTTGAATTTCGGCGGGAAAGGGCGGGGGCTTCCTTTCTGAAAAAATGAACAATATGAAAAACCCCTGCACTCTCCCTTAAACAAAATCACCTGTTTCCCAAGGGGCCATGAAACGCAACCTCGGTCTTACCGCCACTTTCCGGCACGCCAAATGGCTGGCCGCCCTGGGTCTAACCCTGGCGGCCCTGGTGTTGTCCCTGGTTCTGGATCTCTCCGGAGCCATCCAGCCCTACCGCCTCAAGACCCTGGACGTGCTCTTCCGCCGGGTGCCGCTGCCGGCGGCCTCGCCCCAGGTGGTGGTGGTGACGGTGGATCAGCCCGACCTGGATTTTTTCAAGAATCAGGGGATCACCTGGCCCTGGCCCCGGGAGGTTTACGCCCCCCTCATCGACTATTGCCGCTGGGCCGGCGCCAAGGCGGTGATTTTCGACATCCTGTTCACCGAGGCCTCGTCCTACGGCTCCAAAGACGACCAGAAGTTCGCCAAGGCGGTGGCCGCGGCCGGCAACGCGGCGCTGCCGTTCTTTCTGTCCCGGGAGGCCAAGCCGCCCAACCCGTCGGAAGCGGACCTGCTGAAGCAAGCCGGGCTCACTATCCCCGGCCCGGCGCCCCAGAATCAGCCCGCCTATCGGTCCGTAGTCACCCCCATCCCGTCGCTTTTGGCCGCGGCCGCGGCCCTGGGGAACGTGGAGTCCAGCCCGGACGCCGACGGCATCTACCGCCGGGTGCGCCTGGTGGCGCCCTTTAAGGATAAGTGGCTCCCTAACCTGGGATTCGCAGCCTTTCACCGCTTCGGGGCCCCGGGCCCCCTGCGGTTTACTCCCGGCGCCCTGAAGGTGGGGGACCTGGCCATTCCCCTGGACGGCCAGGGGCAGTTCCTCCTCAAGTTTCGCGGCCCCAGCCGCAGCCATAAGCGCTTTTCCGCCGCCAACATCATCGCCTCGGAGGCGCGCCGCCAACACGGTCAGCCCCCCATCTACCCGCCGGCGGATTTCGCCGGCAAGTGGGTTCTGGTGGGGCTCACCGCCCCGGGCCTCCTGGACCTGAAGGCCTCCCCGGTGGCCGCGGTTTATCCCGGGGTGGAGGTCCACGCCACCCTGCTGGATAACCTGCTGCGGGGCGACTTTCTCCGGCCGGCGCCCCTCTGGGGCCTGTGGGCCGGAATCATAGTGCTCTGCGCCGCCATGGTGTTGGTCGTCCTCTTTTTCTCGGGGCTTGCCGCCACCCTGACCGGGTTTGCGGCCTTGGCCCTGGCTTACCTGGGGCTGGTCGTCGGGGCCTTCCATTTCGGCTGGTGGGCCGACCCGGTGCTGCCCGGGGTCGCCCTGGGCTTGAGCTTCACCCTGGCCGCGGCGTTCAGTTACGCCACCGAAGGCCGCCAGAAACTCTACATCCGGCGCATGTTCGGCCAGTACATGTCCGAGACCGTCATCAACCATTTGCTGGAACACCCGGAAAAGCTGCAATTAGGGGGCGAACGCCGCCGGGTCACCCTGTTTTTCTCGGATTTGGCCGGCTTCACCACCATCTCGGAGCGCCTCAGCGCCGAGACCGTAGTGTCCCTGCTCAACGATTACCTGTCCGCCATGACCGAGATCATCCTGGATGAGGCGGGCACCGTGGATAAATTCGAAGGCGACGCCATCATGGCCTTCTGGGGCGCCCCCCTGGACCAGGCCGACCAGGCCCCCCGGGCCTGCCGCGCCGCCCTGAGGCAGCAGGCGGCCCTGCAGGAGTTGAACCGCGGCTTTGCCGGGCTGGATCTGCCGCCCCTGTCCATGCGCATCGGCTTGCACACCGGCGACGCCATCGTCGGCAACCTGGGTTCGGCCAAGCGCTTCGACTACACCGTCATCGGCGACACCGTCAACCTGGCTTCCCGCCTGGAAGGCGTCAACAAGTTTTACGGCTCCCACGTCATGGCCAGTGAGACCACCGTGGCGGAGTGCACCGGGACGGTGGAGTTTCGGGAACTGGACCTGGTGGCGGTCAAAGGCAAAGAACAGGCGGTCCGGGTCTTTGAGGTCCTGGGCCTCACGGGGGAATTGGAACCGGAGCTCATCCGGCGGCGCCAGGACTTCGCCCAGGCCTTGGAGCTCTATCGCCAGGGCCGCTTCCCCGAAGCCGGGGCCGGGTTCGAAGCCATCCTGACGGAAAACCCCGAAGACGGCCCCGCCGGGATCTACCGGGACCGCTGCCGGAAGTTTATGGAGGCCCCGCCGCCGGCTGGCTGGGATACGGTCTTCCGGCCGGAGGGAAAATGAGGTATGCTATGCTGAAGAAATTAAAGATAAAATTATTAGTTTAGTGGTTTAATTAGTCAGAGGAATTGAGCCGAAGTAATTTGATATGCGTGACTCAGACAAAACCAAGGCGCAGCTGATTGAAGAGCTGTCAACGTTGCGTCGGCGCATCGCCGAATTGGAAATATTTAAAGATTACCGGAAGCTGGCCGAAGAGGCCCGGCGGCGGGCCTTTGGCGAACTGGAACACCGCATCGCCGAGCGCACCGCGGAACTGGTGCAAGCCAATCAGCAGCTGAAACAGGAAATCGAGGAACGCAAGCGCACCGAGGCCGAACTCGGGCAGACCAAGGATTACCTGGAAAACGTCATTGCCAACTCGGTGGATGCCATCGGCATCGTGGACCGGCAGGGCAAGTTTATCCTGTGGAACCGGCGGGCGGCGGAAATTTACGGCTACCAGTTGGAAGAATTGTCCGACAAGACGGCCTTCGAGCTCTACGCCGACCCCGATGAACTGGACCGCATGCTCGGGAGACTGCGGCACGACGGCGTGGTGCGAGAATTCGAGATCCTCATGAAGAAAAAGGACGGCACCATCGTCCCCATGGATATCTCCATCAGTCTGCTCAAGGATGACCACGGCCGCACCATCGGCAGCGTCTGCCTGGCCCGGGATCTCTCGGGCCGGAAAAAGGCGGAGGCGGCGCTCAAATATGCCCAGGCGGAACTGCGGCGGTACTCCAGCGACCTGGAACGCCAGGTACGGGAGCAGACCCGGGAGATCAACAGCATTCTCCGGTACACGCCTTCGGTGGTCTATATCAAGGACCGGGAAGGCCGCTATACCCTGGTCAATTCCCGCTATGAGGAGTTGTTTAAGATAAGCCAGGAGCAAATCCGCGGGAAATGCGACCATGATATGTTCCCCCGGGCCTTGGCCGACCAAATCCGCGCCTCCGATCTGAGGGTGCTGGCCCTACGGCAGCCCTGCCAGGCCGAAGAAGCCATGCCCCCGCCCGATGGCCGGCGCACGTACCTGTCGGTGAAATTCCCCCTGTATAACGAGCAGGGAACCCCCACCGGCCTGTGCGGCATTGCCACGGACATCACCGAACTCAAGCAAGCCCAGGATCAGCTGCGGCGTCTCTCGGGGAGCATCATGGCCAGCCAGGAGAAGGAGCGCAAGGCCATCGCCCGGGAACTGCACGATGAACTGGGGCAGGTGCTCACCGCCCTGCGCATGGATGCGGTGTGGCTCAGCGAACGCCTGCAGGCTGAAGACCCGAAGGCCGGCGACCGGGCCTTGACTATGTGCGGGCTCATCGACAACACCATTGATGAGGTCAGGGGCCTGGCTACCCGCCTGCGCCCCGGGGTGCTGGACGATCTGGGCCTCATCGATGCCCTGGAGTGGTACATCGCCGATTTTGGCAAGCGCACCGGCATTGCCTGCAGCTTCAAGCACCGCCAGGTGCCCAACATCGACGGCATCGGGGCCACGGCTGCGTATCGCATTGTCCAGGAGGCCTTAACCAACGTCACCCGGCACGCCGCGGCCACCCAGGTGAAGGTGAGCCTCGAACCGAAAAAGGGCATGGTGACCCTGGCCGTGGCGGACAATGGCCGGGGCTTCGATCTCCAGGAGATTGCGGCCTCCGAGTGCCTGGGGCTGGCCGGTATGCGGGAGCGCGCCGGCCTTTTGGGCGGCAGCCTGGAGATCCGGTCCCGGCCCGGGAAGGGGACGAAAGTGTGTTTCAAATTACCCGCCGATGGCAACAGGAGCGCTTAAGGTGATCCGGGTCCTTCTCGCCGACGACCATGATATTGTCCGGGCCGGCCTGCGCCGCCTGGTGGAAGACTGCGGCGACATGGAGGTGGTGGCCGAAGCCGCCGACGGCCAGGAGGCCATCCGCCAGGTTCAGGAGACCTCGCCGGAGGTAGCCGTCGTTGATATTTCCATGCCCGGTCTGGACGGTCTGGAAGTTGTCAGCCGGCTGCGCCTCTCCCACCCGAAACTGCCCATTCTCATCCTCACCATGCACGAGGAAGAGCAGTATGTGGTCCGGGCCATTGAGGCCGGAGCCATGGGGTACATCACCAAACGGTCGGCCCCGGAGCTGCTGGTGAAAGCCATCCGCAAGGTGCATGCCGGCGGGCGCTTCCTCACCGATGCCGCGGCCGAGGCCCTGGCGTTGCGCCTGGCCAGGGGCGCCCATGGCTGCCTCCCCCTGGATTCCCTGTCCACCAGGGAAATCCAGGTTCTCCGGCACCTGGCCCTGGGTAAGACGGTCCGGGAGATTGCCGAGGCCTATAACCTGAGCCCCAAGACCGTGGATACCTACCGCGCCCGCCTGCTGAAAAAACTCAATTTACGGAACAATGCCGAGCTGTCGCGTTTTGCCCTGCAGAACCGGCTCGTGGATCTTTAAGGCCCGGACGCCAACCTCCTTGTAAGAAAAATTCTGACAAACAAATCATAGATTGCCCGATTTCTATTTGTGTCGCTTCCCGTTATGCTTTCTCAATGTCTATCCCTGTAGTCTTTGCCGGATTGCATTCAAATAGATAGTTCTCGTCTTTTGTCGGGGCGCCCCTCAGGATGCGCCCTGGGCGGACACACCGGTTCGCCCCTATACAGCAAACCTGCAGCATACTTTTGGTTGAAAAGGAACCGCCTATGAAGACCGTGGCCGAGAAGATCCGGGAGTTGAAGGAGAAGGAGGAGCAGATCAAGGGGATGGGTGGTGCCAAGGCTGTGGAGAAGCAGCGGGCCAGCGGCAAGCTCACCGCCCGGGAGCTGTTGGATTTGTTCTTTGACCCGGGGACCTTTCGGGAGACCGATATTTTTGTGACGCACCGCTGCGTCAACT
>JAUSOZ010000140.1 GCA_030655955.1 Deltaproteobacteria bacterium | reverse complement strand
TCAGGATTGGAAGAAACCCCCAGTTCCCAAGGAGACTTAGGGATGTTCCTCGGGGGGCCGCTTCCGGCCCCGGGGGCCGCCGCCGTCTTCACGGTGAGGTTGGTCTCGGTGGGGTCCCTGCCTCCGGCCCTGCTGGGCTTCCTCCATGAGGGCGTAACCCGGGAACTGGGCGCCGCCGTCCGGATGGGGGGGAACCTGCCCCTGCCGGCCTCCTGCTCCGAGGGCCTGAGCCAGTATCAGGGCGCCCCTTTTCTGGCGGCGCTGGCGGCCGCCCGCCCGCCCGGGGATGAGGTTATCCTGGGGGTCACCGGGGTGGACCTCACCGCGCCCGGTCTCAACTTCGTCTTTGGCCTGGCCGATCCCCGGAATCGCGCCGCGGTCATCTCCCTGGCCCGCCTCTACCCGGAGTTTTACGGCCAGCCCCGGGACCCCGGGCGTTTCAAAGCCCGGGCCGTCACCGAGGCGGTCCACGAACTGGGGCACCTGTTGGGCCTGGGCCACTGCATTGACCCGGCCTGCGTTATGGCTTTTTCCAATTCCCTGGCCGACACCGATAGGAAGGGGCCGGGGTTTTGCCAGCCCTGCCGGGAGAAATTAGGCAAATAAATTTTCGGGGGAGGGCCGGGGTTTTTCACACGTCAAATCCCCGGTCCTCCCCTCTGAATTAATGGCATCTTATGCAACCGGCTATCTTCGCACAGGGAATCGGCAAAGGTTTTCGCACCGGGCTCTGGGGCCCGGTCAAGCAGGTCCTCCGGCAGGTGGACCTTACGGTCGCGCCCGGGGCCATCTTCGGGGTGTTGGGGCCCAACGGCGCCGGCAAGACCACCCTCATTTCGATTTTGGCCACCCTGCTGTTGCCGGACACCGGCCGGGCCGAGGTACTGGGGTTGGATGTGGTCCGTCAGGCGGCAGCCCTCAAGGCGCGCATCAACCTGGCGGCCAGCGGGGCCCATTTCCTCTGGTGCATGACGGTGACGGACAGCTTAAGGTTCTACGGCCGGCTGTACGGTTTGGGAGGCCGGGCCTTGACCGACAAGGTGGAGAAACTCCTGGACTTATTCGGGCTGGCGGAACACCGGACGGTAACCTTTGAGCGGCTCTCCACCGGCCTCAAGCAGCGCCTGGCCCTGGCCAAGGCCCTCATCAACGACCCCGAACTGCTCTTCCTGGACGAACCCACCTCGGGCCTCGATCAGGAGATGGCCCACCTTATCCGGCAGGAGATTGTCCGGCTCAACCGGGAGACCGGGGTCACCATGCTCCTGACGACCCACAACCTGCGGGAGGCCGAGATGCTGTGCACCGAGGTGGCCTTCTTGAAAGGGGGGCAGCTGATCAGCGAAGGCCGCATCCCGGATTTGCAGCGGCGCCTGGGGTTGGGAGACCACCTGAGCCTGGTTTTTCAGGACTCCCCGGCGCCGCTGGACTACGACCGCCTGCCCGGGGTGCTCCGCCACACGGTGCAGGAGAGCCGGGTGGACCTGGTGCTGGACCGGGTGGACGAGCGGCTGCCGGCTATCCTGGAGGCGGTATACGTAACCGGGACCAAGCTGGCCAAGGTCGTGGTCAAGCCCGTGGATCTGGAAGAAATCTACCATGAAATTACGCACTAACCTGAATAAGATCTGGGCCTTCAGCACCCGCAGCGCCCTGGTGAACCGGCGCAACGTCTTCGCCATCTTTGAGATGGTGTTCTGGCCCCTCATCGGCGTTTTTTCCGTGGGTCTGTTGACCCGGTTCCTGAGCCTGGAAGGGGAAACGGTGGCCTTTATCCTCATCGGCGCCGTGAGCATGAACACCATCCAGATCGCCCAGTTGGACCTGTCTTACGCCCTGCTCTATTCCGTCTGGTCCAAGAGCCTGAAACATGAGTTCATCGCCCCGGTGCGCCTGTCCCACATCCTGGTGGGCTCGGGTCTGGTAGGGCTGGTCCGGGGCTTGGTGGTCTTTGTGCTTATGGGTGGCTTGAGCGTCTACTTTTTCGACATGGACTTGGGCCGGCCGGGCCTGGCGGGGCTGAGCCTCTTTCTCCTGGGCCTGTTCCTGAACGCCGCCATCATCGGGGCCCTGGTCCTGGCGTTGGTGCTGCGTTTCGGCCAGCGGGCCGAAGTGGCGGCCTGGGCCTTTTCCTACCTCATGCTGCTTCTGTGCGGCCTCTACTATCCCGTCAGCGTGCTGCCCCGGGGGGCTCAGTTCCTGGCGCAGCTCATCCCGCTGACCTATTTTCTCGATTATTTCCGGCACTTCTATGGCTTCCCCCTGGCATCTATGCACCCCCTGCTTTACGGGTTCTCCCAAACTGTGGTATACCTGTTCATCAGCTACGGCCTGGTCTGCCTGACCCTCAAGTCGGCCTACCGGCGGGGCACCTTACTGCGGTTGTCGGATTAAATGCCAGACCGGAACGGTGTAGGGGCGGTGAGCGCACCGCCCCTACCGCCTCGGGTTATTTCCTGGATGTGCCTTGACCTAGTTTTGTAGGGGCGCACCCGCATGTGCGCCCTCAATCAGGGCGGACACATGGGTCCGCCCCTACGAAAAGTGCCAATTTTTTTTAGGGAACATCTGGGACACGACACTAACCCAGATACCCTGTCTTCTAACCGAAAACGGAAAACGGAAAACGGAAAACGGTTTTTAAAATGATCGGCGTCTTTGATTCAGGATTCGGCGGGCTGGTGGTTTTACGAGAATTTTTGCAGGTCCTGCCGGAGTACGACTATCTCTACCTGGGGGACAATGCCCGCATCCCCTACGGCACCCGGTCCGACCGGGTGGTGATCCGCTTTACGGAGCAGGCGGTGGATTATCTCTTCCGCCAGGGCTGCCGCCTCATCGTTCTGGCCTGCCACACCGCCTCGGCCCGGGCCCTGCGGCGCATCCAGCAGGTCTGGCTGCCGGAACGCTACCCCGGCCTCCGGGTCCTGGGGGTGCTGATCCCCACGGTGGAAGAGGCCGTGGCCCGGACCCGCGGCAAGCGCATCGGGGTTATCGCCACCGAGGGCACCGTGATCTCCCAGTCCTTCGATCTGGAGCTGAAGAAACTGGACCCGGAGGTGGAGGTCATCCAGCAGGCCTGTCCGCTGTTGGTGCCCATCATCGAGAGCGGGGAACAGGAGTGGGAAGGCACCACCCTGATCCTGCGCCGCTACCTGGCCCCCTTCCAGGACCGGGTGGACACCCTGATCCTGGGCTGCACCCACTATTCCATCTTGAAAGACCAGATTCAGGCCATCCTGGGTCCCGGCCACGAACTCATCTGCTCCGGGCAGGTCACCGCGGCCAAATTGGTGGATTATCTAAGGCGCCATCCCGAGATGGAGACCCTCTTAAGCCGCGGCGGGACCCGCCGTTACCTCACCACCGACCTGACGCCGCGCTTTGCGCAGTTAGCCAGCCTGTTCATGGGCCACCCGTTGAGCTCCGAAGTGGTGGAGTTGTAAAAACAGTAGTCAGTAGTCAGTATCCAGTGGCCAGTTAAGCAAATCGCACCGGGTCTCCGGGAAACCACATTTTTTCCATGAATGTAGCTCCGGCTACAGCGCCTGTTCCTGCCGATGATTATCATGAAGCTATCAAGGGCGTTAGGGTACGCCCCGCTGCGCCATCTTTAAACTGGCAACTGACCACTGACTACTGGCAACTTATGTAAGGAGGAAGCGCATGTATCCGCAAATCCTGGGGATTTCCGGAAGCCCCATAAAAAATAGCAACACCGACCGCCTGGTCCAGGCGGTGCTGGCGGCCAGCGGCCTGAAAGCCGAGTTCGTCAAGCTCAGCCGCATCAATGTGCGGCCCTGCATCGCCTGTCTGGGGTGCAAAGAGGACAATATCTGCAAGGTGCAGGACGATTTCCCCGAGCTGGCGGAAAAAGTTCGCCGGGCCAATGCCCTGGTGGTGGGAGGCTACTGCCCCTACGGCTCCGTGGACGCCTTCACCAAGGCCTTCCTGGAGCGCCTCTTTTCCCAGCGCCACCAGCACGGCCTCAATCGCGGCAAACTGGCCGCGGTGGTCACCACCGGCATCGGCCGGGGCGCCCCGGGGGTGGCGGAGGCCAACGCTCAGATCGCCCATGCCCTGAAGATGGAAGGTATGGAGGTCCTGGGGCAGTTGCAGGCGGTGGGCAACCCCGCATGCCTGGTGTGCGGATTCGGCGAGACTTGCTGTATGAGCGCTTTGCCCTGGGTCTTCGGGGAAGATACCGCGGTGACCCCGGAGAAGTTCTGCCGGGTGGAAGATCAGGAGGTCTGGATATAGGCCCAGGAGTTGGGCCGGGAGATCGCCGCCCGCCTCAAGGCCCAGTTAGCTATGTGAACTTGGCCCAGCGGCCTGGCCGGCCGATTATCCGGTGTGAGCCCCTGAAGCCAGCCACGTGGGGTCGGCCAAGACCACTGAGGTTTCCACCTGACGGGGTGAAATGGTCCAGTAGGTGTTGAGCAGCCGTTCTTTTTCTTCCTGGGTGACCAGCCGGAAGCCGTGTTTCTCATAGAAGCGGATGGCCCACCAGGCCGCGGCCCAGGTGCCCACCAGAACGGGGTTGTGGATCTCCTCCAGGAGAGAGGCCAACAGGCGGGCGCCCACCCCCTGGCGTTGCGCCGCCGGGTCTACGTAGGCATGGCGGATCAGGGTCACCCCCACCAAGTCCTGACGCCCCATCACGCCCAGGAGCTGGCTCTCGTCCTCGTAGCCCCAGAAGGTGACCCCCGCGGCGATTTCGTCTCGCAACTCCGCCTCGGGCATATAGGGCTCGTGCCAGCAATCCGCCGGGATTACCCCCTTGTAGGCCAGGGCGGCCTGATTGATGATCTCCAGGGCCCGATCAATCTCCTCGTGGTTGAGTGGCCGAATTTGGGGATAGGGCACCTGCATCGGTTCAGATGCCGGGGGCGGCTCGGCCTGGCGCACCGGTTCCGGCGGCTGGGGCGGCGGCGGGTAATGATCTTCCTTGAGGCGCTGGCCGCATTTGGGGCAGAAGGCGAAACCCGGGGTCACGGTTTGCTGGCAGTAGGGGCAGGTGGATTCCGGGGCCGCCGGCAGAGTCGGCTCCGGGGGATAGTGAAAGGGGTTCTGATCCTGATACTGGCGGGTCATCTCCGTGGTGGCCTGGCGCATCTTGGCCACGAACTTTCCCAGCATCGCGGCGTACTCCGGCAGCTTTTCCGGGCCAAAGAGGATAAACGCCAGGACGGCGAGGATGATCAGCGTCTCGAGGTCGATCCCCATGCCGAGACCTGTTGATTACGCCTTGTTCGTCTTGCCGCCGCAATGGGGGCAGAAGGCAAAGTCCCCACCTATCTCCTTGTGGCACTGGGGGCAGGTGGCGGCTGGCGGCGCCGTGGTGGCGCTAGGCGGAATCTCGGCCTTGGTCGAGGCGGCGTCAGGGTCCTCATGAGCCTTTTTGAAGCTCCGGATGGCCTTGCCGATGCTGTCTCCCAGTTCCGGCAGGCGCCGGGGGCCGAAGAGCAAGAGGGCGATGGCCAGGATAATGATCAACGTGGTGATGTTATAACCAAACATGGGGCGCCTCTGCTTGCTAAGGATTTAATATTAATATAAGAAAAAAATCAGCGCACCGCAAGGTAAAGAAAGGGGTCAGGGGCCGGGGATTAACAAATCACCGGAAATTCTTCGGGCCAAGGCGGGGCGCGCCTGGCGGCATGGGGTGGTCTGGCACAAGGCGTTTAGAGCCGGCCTGGCGCCATCCCAGCCGATTGTTGCTACTAGTAATCGATGCAGAAGGAGAACGATGCCATGAAAAAAAGGTTATTAGTACTGAGTCTGCTCTGCTTTATGGGCCTAATTTTCCTCACGGCTCCAACCTTAGCTCAAAACCTGGATGACGGGTGGGCCGACGAGGAAGTCGCGCCACCAGCGCCGCCGGAAAAAACGTCCCCCCCGGTCACGCCCCCGGCGCCCGCCCCCCAGGCGGCCAGCGGCGGACGGTGGCCGTGGACCTCCGAGCGGCTGATCCGGCCGGCAGAGTTGGGCCCCCTGTCCTTGGGGGAATTAGAGCTCATGCGCAATGAAATCTATGCCCGCCACGGCTGGATTTTCAGACGCCCGGATCTGCGGAATTATTTCGAAAGCCAGCCCTGGTATCGGCCCAGGAGTGATAATGCCTACTATTCCAACCGCCAGATTGAAGCGGAGTTAAGTCCGCTGGAAAGAAGAAACCTCCGGATCATCATCTCCCGGGAAAATGCCTTGAGGAGATAGTCACATATTAACTGGATCATAAAAGAAATTACGGGGCCGTAGGGGCGGTTCGCGAACCGCCCCTACAACCGCAATGCCTTGGGAAAATTATGTTGAAACGGTCGATGCTGCTCCTCCTGCTCACGCTGTGCTGCCTGGCTTCGCTCCCCGGGGTGGGAATCCCCGAGGAACTCCGCCTGCCTCCCGGAAAAACCTCCTTGGCGCCCGAAGTTCTGGCGAAGCTGGGGGCGCAGTTTCCGGCGAAACCCTCGCTGGCCACCGACCTGGCGGCCTTAACTGCCGGCTATCCGGGGTTCTGCCTGGGAGTCGAGGTGCGTGGTGACCGGAAGATTTACCTGATCATGAAGAATCAGCAAAAGCTTCTTTACGATGATGGTCTGGTCAAGAGCTTCGCAGACAAGCTGAAGCGCCCCGACTTGAAAGACATGCTGGCCCAGATTTAC
>JAUSOZ010000229.1 GCA_030655955.1 Deltaproteobacteria bacterium | reverse complement strand
CCAAACTTCAAGAAATTCATTACACAAGTTACCGAAGTCTCCATATTGGCTATTACCGGCGATTTCTCCCGGACAACCCCGGAGCATTTTGCAAGAGGCTCTTAAATCAGAGTTTTGCCTCCGCAATTCCGGGGGCGCCGGGCGCTGACTACCCACAGCCCGGCTTTTCCCAGCCCTGGCCGGGTTGGAAAACCAGGCGAGCCGGTCTCCGGTGCCGCAAAATTGATTGAGACGTAAGGGAAAAATATGCAAAACCACGACGCCTTGGCTCCCCGGGAACTGGCGGCATGACCAGGCATTGCAGCCTTAAAGCCATCGTCCTGCTGATTGTGCTCATCTGGGGCGCACTCCCGGCCCTGGGCCAGATAGACCGGTACGACGAGCGGGACGAGACGGTGGCCCCCGAGGCCCTGGCCCAGTTTCGCAAAGGCGAACGGCTGGCTAAAAACGACCAACTGGATGAGGCCATCGCCGCGTTTCGGCAGGCCATCGCCCTGAAGCCGGATTATGCTCAGGCGTATCAGCAGCTGGGCCTGGCTTATGCCGCCGGCAACCGCTATGTCGAAGCCGTCAAGGCCTTCAAAGAGGCGGCCCGCCTGCTGCCCCAGTGGGGCCAGGTCCATGAGAACCTGGGGGTGGCTTACATCAAAATGGGGCAGTGGCGGGAAGCCCGGGATACCTTTGCCGAGGCCATCCGCCTTCACCCCGATAACGCCGAACTCCACTATAACCTGGGGCTGGCCAACGGCAAGCTCAAGCGCGACCAGGAAGCCCGGGTCCAGTTTGCCGAAGCCATTCGCCTGGACCCCGCCATGGCCAAGGCCCACAAAAACCTGGGGCTGGCCTACCTCAACCTGGGACAGATGGATCAAGCCCGGAAATCCTTGCAGCAGGCGGTGCGCCTGGACCCCAAAGATCCCCAGGCCCATTACGCCCTGTGCGTCTATTATGTCCGGGCGGGCGACACCCAGGCCGCCAATCGGGAATTCCAGGCCCTGAAGAAATTGGACCCGAAACTGGCGGCCCAGCTCTCAAATCTGATGCGCCCCGGTGCGCCCGCTAAGAAGCCGTAATTCCGACTGCAAGCGGCATTAGTGTCCGGTTTGGTTTTTGCGAAGGGGTATGCTCGTTATACGTCGTCCAACAATGCATCAATTCGCGAACGCACTTTTTGCTCCGAGAAGATTACTTCCCCCTCACCCTGACCCTCTCCCCCATTGGGGGAGAGGGGGTAAAGTTTAGTAGATTTAATGTCTTATGGTCGATAGACCCGGTGGCCTCACCTACTCCCTCTCCCCCCAGCTTCTGGGGGGAGAGGGTTGGGGTGAGGGGGGCAGAACGGCCACATGCAATTTCCTAACCGTACACTGCTGGGCCGGCGGTCCTGTTATGATACCCATATGAACGAAATGCCCATGAGCTCCGTTTTATGATCCCGCCCACCCTGATTGAGGGCGTGCGGCTTAACTGCGATATCGCCAGTGCCGGGCAAGCCGGACATTTCTCCCTGTGCGGTCTCTTGATGCGCCTGCGCCAGCTCTACAAGTGGGAGCACGGGCTGGCTCCCTGGGTCGAGCCCGAAGTGGCCGCCGCCTTGGACTGGGTCGCCCGGCGGGAGCTTACCTGGGATGACCTGGAAGAGGCGTCCTGGCGTGACCTGCCCTGGGGCGCCGCCGCCATCGATCCCTTTGAGGTGGCGACTCTCAACCGCCACCTCATTCCCCAGGGGCTGGCCTATGGCGCCGGTTTGAGCCGTGGCCTAACCCCCACCTTCTTCCTGGGGGAACTCCTGGAGGAGCGGCGGGTGGGGGAGTTGACCATCCTGATCCTGGGGCCGGAGCTGGCCCGGGACCTGGACGCCTCCCCGGGCCTGTGCCAGGGGACCCTGATCTATGCCCGCCGCCAGGCCCTGGCCTTTTACCTCTGGGACCATCTGTCCGACCCCGTCCAGCAGGGCAACGCCTACCTGCAAGTCGCCCTGAAATCCTATCAGCTCACCCTCAAGGCCCTGCTCGCTGACCCCGAGGCCCTACAGGAGCAGTTCAACGCCTTTCTGGCCGGGGAACTGGAAGCGGTCATCCGCCACGAAATGGGCGAAGCCCTGGAGCCCAGCCTACGAGACGCCTTCCCGGCGGTGCTGCAACGCTTCCCGCAAACCCGGCTGGAACTCTGGGTGCGGACCCTCAAAGACGCCCTGGCCGACGTCAACGAGTGGGGCCGCCTGGCCTATATCGTCAATGAGGCGCGCCTGCCGTCCCTGGCGGTGATGCTGGCCTGGCGCCCGGGGCTCCTGCCGGCGCTGTTGCCGGAGTTGCCCCCGGCCTTTCAGGACCTGCTGGCCACCGGCGACTGGTCCGTCATGGACGCGGCCCGCCGCGCCGCCCTGACCCGCCTGCGGGAGATGGCCGCCGGACTCAACACCCTGCTGGGCTCGCCTGAGGCCGACTCGCCCGCCTGGCTCCAGGACGAACTCCACCGCCGCTACCTGGCGCCGTTGGGGCTGTGAAGCTGAATCTGGCCGTTATGAGTCACCCGGGACGCTCTGAAACCTGACTAGGGATAAGGGGCGCATTGTGCTGCTTGTCATGCTCAGAATTTTTTGAAGTCATCTATTCTTGAGAAATTGCTTTAATGCTCGCGGTTTTTAGTAATTCAGCTTTACCAGCTTCGGTTAGTCTCCAAAATAAGGCCGTTCCCTCCGCTGATGGTTGGACGTCAATCAATCCCAGTGCCATTAATTGAATCTTGACGGTCTGGAACAATTCTTCTGTTATTTCACATGACTGAATATCTTCAACGTTTATACCATTAGCTCTTACTGTGGCTTTGGCCAGCATGTTATTTATAGCCCAAGCTTCGTGTTGCCACGTTAAAAGGTGAGGTCCGAGTATTGACAAAATAAAACTCCAGGATATTTCGTATGTCCAGTTACGAATGGTTTTAAAATTTTTTATTTTATATATACCATTCAATTTAATAATCTGATCCCCTTTTGCAAGAATAGATGTATCAATAACATATTTGCTTTTGTAAGTGCTCAACTCTGCTGTTAGCTGATCATTTCTTTGTTGTAGTTGATTGACCTGTTGTAAAAGCTCAACATTTGCTACGGAGTTGGCACGCACCCATCCTATTGCTGGATGTGATTTTATGGCACTCATCAGGCTGCGCATAACAAGGGTAGGTAAATCTTCAGCCTTTGCCCAGTTCTTGATCAATCTTCCGGTGGAAACCTTATCCCGGAATGCATCCAGCTTCAGTCGGGCCTCGGGATCCATTTCAGTCTTGCCAGCCGGTATAACCTCAGGATTTCCGTGGACAAGAGCAATTATGTGCATCCCCTTTCCAACGGCGTAGTCGTACTCTTTTTCCGTAAAGCTAATTCCATCAGCGGTCGTAGAACCATATCTGCCGCCAATGATGACCAAGTAGTAGTCGCAATCATCAATAACCTTCTTGATGAATTCGAACTGCTCCTCATCCGCAGCTGGAAATAACTCCATGCCGGTCGGAATACAATCCATTTCAAGGAGCGTCTGCATCACCTGTTGACGTTCATCCTTGAGGTCACTATATGTCGAGCTAATGAAAACTTGATATCGTTTATCCATTTAGACCCTCATAATTTATGTAGCTTAATATAGTTAAATTTGTTCACCAATTTCTGATATTCACATTGACACGAGCAAGGAAGGTTGTCAAGAAGGATGAAATTTGATCAGGGTCTATAGAGACGGCGTGCGCGGCACGCCCTATTTCAGTTACCGTCTTTTCCTGAAGAGTTCCCGTAGGGGCGGTTCGCGATCCGCCCCTACGCCCCCACAGACCTTTTGCTTTTTCTGCCGCGCCGCGCTATAATTGATTGAAAAAAATTAAGGGGTTGAGGCGAGGGTGACTGGCAGCCTCCGGTGCGTGTCCGGTCGGTCCCTGCCCCATACAAAAAATACCAACATGCTCGATCCCCATCAGGAAAAAGTGCTTATCCTGGATTTCGGCTCCCAGTACACCCAGCTCATTGCCCGGCGGGTGCGGGAGCTCAAGGTTTACTGCGAAATTCACCCCTATATCATGTCGCTTGAAAGCATCCGGGAGTTTGCCCCCCAGGGCATCATCCTGTCGGGAGGCCCCCGGAGCGTCTATGACCGGGACGCCCCCAGCGTCGACCCGGACCTGTTCACGCTCGGGGTGCCGGTCCTGGGCATCTGCTACGGCATCCAGCTCCTCAATCACCTGCTGGGCGGCGAGGTGGCCCCGGCCGGGGCCCGGGAATACGGGCACAAAACCTTCACCATCAGCAATTTTGACGACCTGTTTTACGGCCTGAACGCCGAAGAGCAGGTCTGGATGAGCCACGGCGACCGGGTGGAGCACCTGGCGCCGGGGTTCGAGGTCATCGGCCGCAGCGACAGCTGCCCCACCGGGGCTATACGCGACCTCTCCCGGCGGCTGTACGGGGTGCAGTTTCATCCTGAAGTGCACCACACGCCCCGGGGCAAGGAGATCCTCAGCAACTTCCTGTTCCGCATCTGCAAGCTCAATCCCCTGTGGACCATGGCCTCCTTCATCGAGACCACCACCGAAAACATCCGCCAGCAGGTGGGCGACGGCCAGGTTATCTGCGCCCTGTCCGGCGGGGTGGACTCCTCGGTCACCGCGGTGCTGGTCCACCGGGCCATCGGCGACCGCCTGACCTGCGTCTTCGTCAACAACGGCCTGCTGCGCAAACGGGAGGCCGAGGAAGTTTTTCACCTCTTCAGGGAGCATCAGCACCTCAACCTGGTTTACGTCGACGCCACCGTGGACTTCTTGTGCCAGCTGGAAGGGGTCATCGATCCGGAGGAGAAACGCCGCCGCATCGGCCACGAATTCATCCGCATCTTCGCCGCCGAGGCCAAGAAGCTGGGCGGGGTCAAGTTCCTGGCCCAGGGCACCCTCTACCCCGACGTCATCGAAAGCGTTTCCTTCAAGGGGCCGTCGGCCACCATCAAGACCCACCACAACGTCGGGGGCCTGCCCACGATCATGCCCTTGAAGCTGCTGGAGCCCTTACGAGAACTGTTCAAAGACGAGGTGCGGGAAGTGGGCCAGGAGTTGGGCCTGCCGGATTCTCTGGTCTGGCGCCACCCCTTTCCCGGCCCGGGGCTGGCCATCCGCATCCTGGGCGAAGTCACCGCCGAAAAACTGGATATCCTCCGGGAGGCCGACGCCATCGTCTCCGAAATGATGCTGGCCAGCGAATTCTATCGCCAGGTCTGGCAGGCCTTTGCGGTGCTCCTGCCCATCCGCACCGTGGGGGTGATGGGGGATGAACGCACCTATGAGTTCGTCGTCGCCCTGCGCATCGTCGATTCCATCGATGCCATGACCGCGGACTGGAGCCGCCTGCCGCATGAATTTCTGGCCGGGATCGCCAACCGCATCATCAACGAAGTCAAACGGGTCAACCGGGTGGTGCTGGATATTTCGTCCAAGCCGCCGAGCACGATTGAGTGGGAGTGAGAGGCAGTTGCCAGTAGTCAGTAGTCAGTAGTCAGTGAGTAGTCGTAGGGCGCGTCTTACGCGCCAATAACATTCTAATCCCCCCTGCCCCCCTTTTTTAAAGGGGGATTGAGGGGGATTTGTTGAAGCCGATTGCAGCGGGAAAAAATATCTATAACATGGCAGCCCCTAAGAAAGACCAAACAACCGCGTCCCCCACGCCCCCCCCGGAATCCGGCCTCAAGTTCTTCCGGGAGATTCTGGGGCAGGATTGGGTCGTGTCGCATCTGAAAGCCGCCATGCTGGCGGGCCGGCTGGCGCATGCCTACCTGTTCCTGGGGCCCGGCGGCGTAGGCAAGGCCAGCACCGCCCGGGCCTTGGCCGCGGCCCTCAACTGCGCCCAGCCCGGGGCCGACGGCGACGCCTGCGGGACCTGCCCTTCCTGCCGCCGCATGGCTGCGGGCACCCATCCCGACTTTCTGGTGATCTCCCCGTTGGAGGGGAAGACTCAGATCCATATCGACGTGATCCGGGAAC
Organism: Deltaproteobacteria bacterium; assembly: GCA_030655955.1. Lineage (GTDB taxonomy): Bacteria > Desulfobacterota > Desulfobaccia > Desulfobaccales > 0-14-0-80-60-11 > 0-14-0-80-60-11. The sequence continues at coordinate 23,385 of JAUSOZ010000229.1, read as the reverse complement.
TGCGCCGCCTGACTGAATATCCGCCCCTGGGCGGCGGCTGGCGGGTAGTGGTCATCAAGCCCGCCGAAGCCCTGACCGCCAATATTGTTGCGGCCAACGCCCTGTTGAAGACCCTGGAAGAGCCGCCCCCTCAGCACCTGTTGGTGCTCACCGCCCGGGGCGAAGTCGACCTTTTGCCCACCATCGTGTCCCGGTGCCACAAGCTGGCCTTTGCGCCGCTGCCGTCGGCCCTGATCATCCGGGAACTGGAGAGCCGGCGTTCTCTGTCCCGGTCCCAGGCGGCCCTGGTGGCCGCCCTGAGCGGCGGGTCTCTGGGCCGGGCCCTGGCCCTGGACCCGGAGGAACTGGTGCGGCAGCGGGACCAGGTGCTCTCGGACCTGGACCACATCAACCGGGGTGCAACCAGCCTGGTTTTGGAGTGGGCCCAGCGCCTGACCAAAAATCGCACTGACCTGGACAATTTTCTTCTGCTGGCACAACTCTGGTACCGGGATCTCCTGCTGGCCCATTTTCAGGCGCCCGCCGGTCTCCTGGCCCATCAGGACCTCTTGCCGCTCCTGTCGCAGGCTCGGGCCGGAAGCGCCCCGGCCGCCTGGTTCGCCAACTTTGCGGCCCTGGGAGAGGCCCAGCGTCATCTCCAGGCCAACCTTAACCCGGAATTAACCCTGGATATCCTGGGGTTGCGCTTGCAGCGCCAAGGGACCCCTCATGACTATCGCTAAGATATGCCTCGGTCCCGGCAACCACTGTTGTCTGGTGGACCCGGGACAGTTCCCCCTTAAAACGGCCGACCGGGTGGTGTTAGAACAAGATGGCGGCCTGAAGCTCGGCAAAGTGGTAGGCGTCTACCCGGACCCCGAGGTGCAATTCTCCGGCCGGCTGAAGAGCCTGGTGCGGCTGGCCACCCCCGAAGACCTGGCCCAGGAAGAAAAGAACCGCCTCCTGGAACAGCGGGCCCTGCAGTTTTGCCAGGACCGGGTGGACTCCCACCGGCTGCCCATATACCTGGTGCAGGTGGAATGCCTGTTCGACGCCTCCAAGATCGTCTTCTATTTTACCGCCCCCGGGCGAGTGGACTTCCGGGAGTTGGTCAAGGACCTGGTCCAGGAGTTCCGCACCCGCATCGAATTGCGCCAGATCGGGGTGCGTCACCGGGCCAAGATGGTGGGCGGCCTGGGAATCTGCGGCCGGGGCCTGTGCTGCGCCGGCTTTCTGCGGGATTTCGAGCCGGTGAGCGTGCGCATGGCCAAAGAACAACAGCTCAGTCTCAACCCCAATAAAATCTCCGGGATTTGCGGCCGTCTGATGTGCTGCCTCACCTATGAGTACTCGTCTTACCAGGAGCTCCGGAAGTCTTTGCCCAAAGTGGGGAAACGCCTCCAGGTCCCCGAGGGCGAAGGCAAAATCATCCGCTATAATTTCATCCGGGAGACCGTCACCCTGGAGATGGAAGACCGGCGGGAGGTGGAATTTACTCTGGCCGAGCTGGGCCTCGGCGAGGTGAGACCGGTGGCGCCGGTCGAGCCGGATTCCGAGGCCTAAAGGGCTTCAATCTCCGGCGATCAAGCTGCAGATCTGGGGACCAGGGAGCCGACATGGACGATGTCGATAAGGTCTTAGATGCCTTAAAAGTTCACATCAAGAAAGAAATCGTCGACAATTATTTTGCCGACCGGGTCTATGTGGAAGAGGATACGGAAGTCCTGCACCAGGAGGTCCAGGACTACGCCAAAGGCATGGCCAGCCTGGGCCGGCGTTTCATGGCCCTGTACCAGGCCTTGGGCACCAAGGACGCCGGCGCCGGGATGATGGCGGTCCTGAAACTCGAGCCCTGGCCTTTTTATCCGGAGTACGCCGATCTCTCCCCCCGGGAGCAGCAGGACCTCCTCAAGGACACCCGGCGCCATGGCCTCACCGCCTACCGCCGTTTCCGCAACCTGATTTTCGACCTCTACGAGCGCGTGCAGCCGGAGAGCGTGGCGCTCCACGAGGCCTACACCAAGATCCAGACGCACCTGAAACTGCTCAACGAAGACGTTAACAAGTTCAACCTGTCCTACGATTTTGGCCTGATTGCGGCCCAGATGGAGGCCTTGGACGGCGGCCGGGAAGAATCCATGAGCGGGGGCCTGTTGGCCCCGGAGCGGGAGGAACTCTCCACCCGCATGCGCTTCAAGCGCCAGAAGTTGACCGACGAGCACTTGCCGCCGGCGCCGGTCCTGCCGCCCCTGGCGGAGATCAAGGGGCAGCTTACCGCCCTGCTGGACCGGATTTATACCCCCTGATGGGGTGCCGGGCCCCGATGCGGCTTACCTCAACGGACAACCGGTAAACCAGACCGGCGCGGCGGCTGTAAATCCACCGCGACTGGGAGGCCCACGATGCAGAAACCCATCAGATTCCTGGCCATGATAGTTGTCGGCCTCTGCTTGTCAGGGTGCAGCACTGCCGCTACTTTCACCATCAAGGTCAACGGTTACACCGATCCCGGTACGCCGGGGCTAATCAAACCGGGAGGCTCCTTTTACGTCATTGAGAACCAGGAGGTCAAAAATCCTCTCCTGGAAAAGGAAATCAACGGCAAAATCACCAAGCTGCTGGAAACGCGTGGTCATGCCGTCACCACCTTCGAGAAGGCCGATTATTACCTGATGTTTGCCTACGGCATGGGAGAGCCGCGCAGCGTCAACGTGACCACCCCGGATTATTATGGGGGTTTCGGCTGGGGGTGGGGAGGTGGATACGGCGGCTGGGGCGGCCCCGCGGTTTCCATCGGGATACCCTGGGGGGGCTCCGCCGACAGCACCACCCTCTATGACCGCCGGCTGCTGATCAAGGTGGTGGAGGGCTCTGCCTACCGGACTCAGAAGACATCGCCCCCCGTCTGGGTGGGGGAAGCCCACAGCGTCGGCACCTCCTCGGATTTGCGGCTGGTGCTCAACTATCTACTGGTGGCGGATTTTAAGGAGTTCGGCAAGAATACCGGCAAGGCCGTGACCGTCGAAATCAATGAAAACAACCCGGAGGTCTACTCCCTGACCCATTAGCCGGAGAAGACGGCAGGATAACCTGTGGCCCACTTTTGCACCGAAGCGTATGATTGTTTCCGGCGCCGCCTCTGGCAGGATGAGGGCCGCGGGCCGGGGAACCTCTTGGCCCTGAAATGCCTGCGGGTTCTGGTCCTGGCGTGCCGCGGCCTTTTCCGCAACCAATCCATGGTGCGCTCCTCGGCCTTGGCCTATGCCACCATCCTGGGCTTCATCCCGCTGTTCGCCCTTCTCTTCGCCATTTTGCAGGCCATCGGCGTGCCGCGCCTTTTGACCACCTACCTCCTGGAGAACCTGGCCCCGGGCTCCCGGGAATTCGCCACCCAGATCCTACAATATATCGAGGCCACCAAGGTGACCTCCCTGGGGGTCTTTGGGGTGGTGGTTCTGCTCCTGGACCTGGTCATTGTCATGACCAACGTCGAGAAGGCCTTTAACAAGACCTGGCAGGTGTCCCGGACCCGCTCCTGGAACCGCAAGGTCAGCGATTACCTGAGTATCTTTCTGATCTTTCCCATCCTGATGGCCGTGGCCCTGACGTTTTCCACCTCCTTTTGGGGTCTGAGGTACGTCATCGAGATTCTGTCCGGTATCTTGCCGGCCATCTTCTTCACCGCCACCCGGTGGTTGGTATCTCTGGGCCTGCTGTGGTTCGCCTTTATCTTTATCTACCTGGTCATGCCCAACACCCAGGTCCGGTTCTGGTCGGCGGTGCTGGGCGGCGTGGTGGGAGGCACCGTCTGGCAACTGGCCCAGTGGATTTTCACCAGCATCCAGGGGGCTTCCACGTACTACAACGCCATCTATGGCGCCCTGTACCATCTGCTTTTTCTGTTCATCTGGCTTTTTTGGTGCTGGCTCATCCTGCTGTTCGGCACCGAGATCGCCTTCGCCCACCAGAACCTGGACGGTCTCACCCGCCAGTTCCGACGCCCCCTGGCGCCGCCGGAGCCGGTGGATGACTACCTCTGCCTGGCCGCCCTGGTGAGTATCGGGGAACGGTTCGTAAAGCAGCAGCCGCCCCTGTCCCGGGACGAATTGGGCCAGGTGCTTCCCCGGGGCCACAACCTGGTCGATAGGGTGACTCAGGTGCTCCAGGACTGCAACCTGGTGGTCGAGGTCGTCCCGGCCCGGCCGGGGGCATCCCCCCAGTTCCTGCCCAAGCTGCCCCTTGATCAGGTCACGGTCAAGGAAGTGCTGGATGGCCTGCGGGAATTTCGCGGCGCCACTCTGGACGTGGCTCTGGCCGGAGAGCCCCGGCTGATCACGCTCCTGAAACCCCTCATGGAGGCCCCGGCCCCGGTTGATTGGGAGAAACTCACCCTCCAGCAATTGGTGGAATCTTTGCCCGGGGACGAAGGCCTGACGGGGCCGGCGGTGGAATAACCTGGTTTTGGTAGCTGGGGTAAAGTTTTTGCGCTCATAATGCGGGGTTAAGGTGACCTATCCTGCCAGTCAACCGCAACTTTGCTGTCATGATGCGTTGATTTTCCCATTTGATTAACCGATTATGTATGAGATTCTTACCGAGGTGTTTGGTTGGTCATCCGGCACCACGCCCATGATCTCAACCCCTGAGAAATACGAAATTATTCGCTTCGATCCGCATGATACCAAGTTGCCGTCATAAAGGTAATTTTGGCTTTATGATCGCAACCCCCGTAGGGGCGGTTCGCGAACCGCCCCTACAATTCGGATTATTACTTGTTTGACGGCAACTTGGTATGATACCAATTGAACGTCAAACATAACGCCTTGAACTGACGGAAATATTAGAGGGGAGAATTTGGTAGCGGCAGTCTTTAGCCTGCGCCTGCACAGGCGAGACGCCTGTGCCACCAAGAAAATGCAAACACCGCAATCTTCCCATTTGAATACTCTACCTTTGACATCAAACTGACATAAGCTAATTTCAGGAGCACTGCATGGCAAACTTCCCGGGCTCAAGGCGACCGGCGACCGCTAAGAAAACCGCCGTAATCCGCCCGCTGCTCTTTCTGCTGTTGATTGCCGCGGTGATCGCCGTGCAGTATGTGCACCTGGAACAGTACCTGGATCAGGAGCGCCTGCGCCAGTTCGGGGCCTCCCACGGAATCTTACTGCCCCTGATGTACCTGGCGGTGTGGACCGTGGGGCCGCTCTTTCTGCCCGGCCTCCCCATTACCCTGGCCGGCGGCGTGCTCTTCGGACCCATCTGGGGAATCATCTATACTGCAGTCGGCTCCACCTGCGGCGCCGGGCTGGTCTTCCTGGTGGCCCGCTACCTGGCCCGGGACTGGGTGGCGGGGAAGCTGACCGGCACCCGGTTGGTGTCCCTGGACGAGAAGGTGGCCCGGCAGGGCTGGAAGATCGTGGCTTTTACCCGGCTGGTCCCCGTCTTTTCCTACTCCCTGTTAAACTACGCCTTCGGCCTCACCCGGATCTCTTTCTGGCCTTACCTGGCCGCCACGTTCGTCTTTATGCTGCCTTCCACCATCGCCTACGTCTACTTCTCCAGCAATATTATAGGTCTCCTGCAGGGGAACATTTCCTCAGGATTGATCATCGGGGTGATCCTGGTAGTGGTGGTGAGCCTCATCCCGGTGATCTACAAATGGAGGAAGGCCAAGGCCGGGGAAGCGTTGGATATTTAGGCCGGGGTCGCCTGGCTGAAGATTCGAGCTTGGCGCCGTGGCCGCGGCAATGGTCCTGCCGGTTGGCGCCGGTCTGAACGATCTCATACCGAGTTGCGGCCAAAGAATTACCGACAAAACGTAGGGGCGCACCCATGTGTGCGCCCTCGGGGAGGGGGGACACATGGGTCCCCCCCTACAAAAATTGTCATTGAGCGCTAATCGGTGTCATTTATTTATTCAGGAATGCCAGCAACTCTTGATGAAACCTTTCAGTGGCTTCAAGATGCGGGATATGTCCCACGTCGGGTATTTCCACCAGGGTGGCGTGGGGGATCAACCCGGCGGTTTTTTTGCCTAAGGCCGGATACTGGCCCACCTCAGAGAGTAGTTCCTTTTTTACCCTGGCCTTTCCCACCACGGTTCTATCCGCCTGGCCGATAATCAGGAGGGTCCTGGCCTTGACATAGGGAAATTCATGGCACACGGGTTGTTCGTAGATCATCTGGTAGGTCAGGGCCGACGACCTGGCCAGGCGAGGGTATTCGCCGCTCAATTTCCAGCGGGCCGCCACCTGGACATAGGCATCATATTCCGGCTTCCAGTTGACATAGTACGACTGATGATATTTTCGGATGCCGGCCTCTTGAGCCTTTAATTCATTGGCGTAAAGCACTTCAAGGGAAACATAAGGGACAAAAACCCGGTAATCCTCGAGGCCGATGGGATCTTCCAGGATGAGCCGGGTTGTCGTTTCGGGATACATCAGGGCAAACCGGGTAGCCAGCATGCCTCCCATGGAATGTCCCACCACCGCAACGTGTTTTATCCCCAGACTATCCAGCAGCTTTTTCGTATTGGCCGCCAGAAGGTGAAAGCTATAGTGGATATCGGGCTTGGCGGATTTTCCGAAACCGATCTGGTCCGGAACCACAACCCGGAAACCGTTTTGCGACAAAAAGGCGATAGTCTGGTGCCAATAGGCGCCAAAAAAATTCTTGCCGTGTAACAGCAAGACGGTCTGGCCGTTGGGATGGGCCGGCGTAATGTCCATATAGGCCATCTTTAAATCCTGGCCGTCGAGGTGTAGAGGGAGAAAGTCGACTTTATACGGGTAGGCATATCCTTCCAGGGTAATGGAGAGGGGTTTGGTCTCCTGGGCCAGCGACCCCAGGGGCAGGCAGCAGATAAGTAATAATAAGGCGGGTAGCCATTTTTTGACTTGATCTGGTCGCATGGGTCCTCCGATCTGACCCGGTGATCCGGGCAGGGCAGGGGAGGGCAGGGTCTGTCCCTACCCCCGGATGATCTTGTCCACCTGGATATCGTGGACCTTGAGAAGCTTCCACAGGGTCACCCGGCTGATGCCTAAAAGGCGGGCCGCCTCGCTTTTTTTGCCGCCGGCCTGGTTAATGGCGTCGATCAACCGTTGGCGCTCGTCGGTCGCCCGCCCTAACCGGGCCACCCGGCGCTCCTCCCGGGGGGGCGCCGACCTGGGATGGAACGTGGCCGGGAGGTGCTCCGGGCCGATGGCGCCTTCGAGACACAGGACAAAGGCGTACTCGATGACATTGATGAGTTCCCGGACATTGCCGGGCCAATCGTGGCTGGTGAGCAGGTCCATGGCCTCGTCGCTGATGCCGGTGAGGGGCTTGCGGGTCTGGCGGCGGGCCCGGTCGATGAAGACCTTGACCAGCAGGGGGATGTCCTCCCGGCGCTCTCTCAAGGGGGGCAGATGAATGGGAATGACGCCGATGCGGTAGTAAAGGTCTTCCCGGAACCTTCCTAAGGCCATCAACCGGTGCAGGTCCTTGTTGGTGGCGGTGATGACCCGGGCATTCACCGGGATGGGGGCGTGATCCCCCACCTTTTCAATGACCTTTTCCTGGAGCACCCGGAGGAGCTTGGCCTGGGTGGACATGGGCAGGTCCCCGACCTCGTCTAAAAAAATGTCGCCGCTGTTGGCGGCTTCGAAGCGCCCCACCCGGGTGCGGTCGGCGCCGGTGAAGGCGCCTTTGACGTGGCCGAAGAGCTCGCTCTCTAATAAGGATTCATTGAGGGCGGCGCTGTTCACCTTGATGAAGGGCCCCTGGTGCCTGGGGCTGAGGCGGTGGATGGCCGCGGCCACCAGCTCTTTGCCGGTGCCCGACTCGCCGTAGATCACCACCGGCGCCTCGGATTGGGCGGCGCTGGAGATCAGGATGAACAGCTGCACCATGACCGGGGACTTGCCGATGATGCCGTGAAAACCGTCTTCCTTATTCAGTTCCTGGCGCAGGCGGGAGATGAACAACTGCATCATGTCGGGAGACTTGACCGGCTGTTCGTGGGCCGCGTCATGGCTGAGTTCCCGGCGCAGATGGGAAATGACCCGTTCTTTGGCCTCCACCTCACTGATGTCGGTGAGGTTCTCCACCCCGGCCACCACCTTGCCGGCGCTGTTCTTCAGAACGGCGGCGTTTTTCATCACCGGTAAGGGCGTGCCGTCCTTTCTTTCCAGGATACACTTGCGCCGCCGGACATGGCCCCGCCGGAAGAGCTCGCATTCTTTTCTCTGGCCCATGACTACCGAATCCAGGCAGGTGTGGCACTTGAGGATGGTGCAGGGCTGGCCGATGAGCTCCTCCCGGGTGTAGCCGGTAATGTGCTCCATGGCCAGGTTGACGGACAGGATCACCCCCTCCACGTCCACCACGATGAGGCCGTCCATCATGGTGTCAATGACGGTCTTCCAGAAGTGCTCCTGGCCTTCCTCAAACAGGGCCTCCGCCCCTTCCTCTTTACTTCTCAACGGTTTTAGGCTCACGTTGGACTCCTATGGCACCTGATAAACCCGGCGAGGGCTGACCTCGGACAGCGGTCAAATGTTCACACACCAAGGTTAAGGTTAATCGTTAACGAACTTACATGTGTTAATTATAAACGATTAACGTTTTCGCTCAAGAGAAATATGTTGACGCACCAAAATTAGGCCTAATTTTCCCTTTAAATAACCATTGGTTCATTAAAGGCCCGTTGCCGGTGAATTGGGTGAGGCTCTGAAAAGCTGTTGCAAACTGCAATAGCGGCAGAGGCATCGGCGTCGGGAGGCGCGGCCAAATGATTGGCTCGCCGCAATGGCTATGCCCTGATAATTTAGGAAACCTGGGTTATCCGGTTTAAAAACGCTTGACTATTTTTAAAAAATTAATATCTGTTGGTTGGCACTATATTTGCTTGTAACTCAGCCAGGGGCGAATTTGGCCCGCAGGAGTCCGCAGTCTTCCCGGGCCCCAAAACATTATTGCCTGGAGAGGCTATACCGGAATGTCACGTAAACACCGGACTTTTAATGCGAGAGTTCAGTTTACCGATGATATAAGGATCATCCGGTCAGGTGCAGGCGCATTTGACCATAATATTTAGGCAGGAGGATTTTATGCGGAATAAAACGGTACTCATCATCTTTTTCCTGGCCGCTCTGGCCGTGGTGGCCACCCTGGCCCTGGCGGAGCCGTCCTGGGCCGGCAAGCTGGAGGAGGCCATTGCCAAGACCCCCGTGGGCACCGGCCCGGGCATGATCAATGCCAGCGCCAAACCCGGGTTCATGGGGATTCCCGGCGCGCCATCTCCCTTCTGGTTCTACGGCGTTCTGTGGGGCATCTGGGTGGGCTGGATCTTCTCCACCGTGGGGGCCTTCGGCGGCATCATGGCCGGGGTGGGCCACATCAGCGTCTTCGGCCTGGGTGATTACGCTTCAAGTTTCCGGAAAACCAGTCCGGTTATGAACAAGACGATCACCGACTCCATCCGGACCTCCAACCAATACCTGGTGGGTCTGTCGGCCTTGATGTCTTCCATCACCTACTACCGCATGGGTCGTCTGGTCCTGCCCCTGGGGATCGCCCTGGCCCTGGGCGGCATCGCCGGGGCCTACCTGGTTCCGGCCCTCACCGCCGGCAAGATCAGCCTGAAGGCGTACGTGGGTTATTTCGGTCTCGTCGTATTTGTTATCGGCGGCTTCCTCTACTATGGCACCACCAAGAAGGGACAGGCATCGAATAAAAAGGCCAAGGCCGCGGCCAAGGCCTTTCAAGAGTCAATGAAAAAGGGTTCCGGCGCCAAGGAAGCGGGCGGCCCGGCCCTCACCGGGGTGCAGGTGACCTCCTTTAGCCTTACCAGGGTGGTCTTCACCTTCTACGGGGTGGAATTTTCCTTCAACCCCATCTGGCCGGTGGTAGGCGGCTTCTTCATCGCGGCGCTCTCCGCCTTCCTGGGTATCGGCGGGGGCTTCCTCTACGTGCCCTTTTTGACCAGCGTCGTGAACCTACCCATGTACGTGGTGGCCGGCACCTCGGCTCTGGCAGTGTTCATCAGCATGGTCACCTCCATCTTCACTTTCATGTTTATTAAGGGGACGCCCGTAGATTTCCTCTTCATCGGGGCTGAACTGGTGGGCATCGCCGCCGGCTCAGTGGTCGGGCCTATAACCTCCAAGTACATTCCTGACATTTGGCTCAAACGGCTTTTTGTGATCCTTGCCCTTTACGTCGGGGCGAAGTATACTTTGCGCGGTTTTTTTGGCATCAGCATTTAATCAAGCCAACTTCACCGGGGGGGCGGTAAACCTCGCACCCCCGGTCTCAGTCCCGGAACGGGACATGGGTTTCCCATGCAGCCACTCATCCAGATGTTTGATCCATGCCTGATCTGGTTCTACCGGCTCACCGGCCACGCCGGGGTGGACTTTGTCATCGGCACCTTTGTCCTGGCGTGTATATCCCTGCTCATCGGGGAAGTCACCCTCTCCCTGGCCTTCTGGCTCACCCGGAAGCGCTTCGGGGTGAAAACGGCGGAGGCGGAGAAATACCAGAACCTGTCCATGGACGCCTTGAAGGCCGGAAACAAGGAAGCTTATGAGGCAGCCAACAAACTGGCCAAAGATGCCTTCGGCCACACCTTTTTCCAGCAAGTCGCCCTGTCGTCGGCTTTTTTGTGGCCCATCTTTTTCGCCCTGGCCTGGATGCAGCACCGCTTCCTGGAGGTGGAGTTTCCCATCCCCGGCACCGACTGGTCCATGGGTTTCATCGGGGTGTTTATTATCATTTATGTGGCAACCTACGTCCTGTTCAGGCAGGTGAAACGACGGATATCTGTTTTTCGTTTGCAACAACGGAATTCTGTAGCTCTACAGCATGAACCGGTGAAATGAAAAGTTTTGTCGATCTGCTGTCCCCGGCCGGGGCCGCCGGCAAACCCGCCGGCATGAGGCCCTGCCGGCTGCGGCAGGACGCTCAGTGTTTGGAACTATTTTAACTGAACATACATTTGCTGACATATAACTAAGAGTCGTAATCACGCTGAGGAAGGTCCAGATATGGCAAAAGAAGTCTACAGCATTTGCTTTATGTGCACGGTGCGCTGTCCCATCCGGGTCCTGGTGGAAAATGACGACGTCAAGTGGATCGAAGGCAACCCCCACGTGCCGGGCATCGAAGGGGCCCTATGCGCCAAAGGTTCCGCCGGGCTGGCTTTGCTCCACGACGACCAACGGCCGCAGTATCCCATGATCCGCACCGGGCCCCGCGGCGCCGGGGAATGGAAAAAGGCCACCTGGAACGAGGCCCTGGATTATGTGGCCGACAAACTCAAGGACATCATCAAGGAACACGGCGCCCAAAGCGTGGTCTTCGGGGAGCGCACCAATCTCAATACCCACATCAGCAAGACCTTCATGAAGGCCATCGGCTCCCCCAACCATTTCACCCATGACGCCCTGTGCAAAGGCTCGCTGAACACCGCCTTTAGGAGCCTCACGGGCTTTACCGACGCCCAGGTGGGGGTGGATTACGCCAATACCAAGTACATCGTTATGTACGGGCGCAATATCTTCGAAGCCCTGGAGATCAAGCCCATCAACAACCTGTTGAACGCCATGGAAAAGGGGGCCAAGCTCATCTATATCGACCCCCGGATAAGCATTACCGCCACCAAGGCCGACCGTTACCTGATGATCCGGCCCGGCACCGACCTGGCCTTCAACTACGCCCTGATCCACACCATCCTGAAAGAGCGGCTGCACGACATGCCGTATGTCCGCCGCTGGGTCAAGGGCCTCAAGGAACTTCAGGCCTTTGTGGAGCCCTACACCCCGGAATGGGCCGAGGCGGAAACCGGCATCCCGGCCCATGAGATCGTCACCCTGGCCCGGGAAGCCGCGGCGGCCAAACCGGCGGTGGTCTTCCACTACGGCTACCGGAGCGCGCACCATCCCAATGAGATCCACCTCCGCCGCTCCCTCATCATCCTCAATGCCCTGATGGGCAGTATCGAAGTCAAAGGCGGGCTCTTCTTTAAGAAAGGCCCCAAGGCCGCAGGGCGGGGAGATATCCGCAAGTACGTCGAGCAGGAATTTCCCAAGATCAAGGCGCCCCGCTTTGACGGCTCCGGCCATGACCAGTTTCCCATTGCCGACGCCTCGCACGGCAATCCCCAGATGCTGGCCCACGCCATCCTGAACGAAGACCCGTACCCCGTCAAGGCCCTGATCGTCAACCGTTTTGAGCCGCTCCAGTCCATTCCGGACGCCGCCGCCACCCGCAAGGCCCTGGACAAACTTGACCTGATCGTTGCCATTGACATCAACTTCAGTGAAATCGCCTGGTATGCCGATGTCATCCTGCCGGAATCCATGTATTTGGAACGGGCCGATTCGCTTCAGTTGATCTCGGGGCTCAAACCCCAGCTTTACCGGCGTCAGCAGGCGGTGAGCCCGCGGTATGACACGCGGCCCGCCTGGCTCATCCTCAAGCAGATCGCCCAGCGTCTGGACCTGGGCAAATACTTCCCCTATGAGACCATCGAGGATATCTGGAACTTCCAGCTCCAGGACATGGGGGTGACTATCGAGGATTTCGACGCCAAGGGATTTGTGGCTCTGACGGATCAAACCCTCCTGTGGGACCGGGAGAAGGGCATCAAGTTCAAGACCCCGTCAGGGAAGTTCGAGCTGGTCAGTGCGCTCATGGAGAGCGCCGGCTTTCCGTCCTTCCCGCCCTATACTCCGGTACCCAGGCCCGGCAATGGCGATTTCAAGCTCACGGTGGGCCGCTGTGCGGTACACACGCACCTGTCCACCCAGAACAACCTCTACCTGAGCGAGCTGGTGCCGGAAAACGTCTTGTGGATCAACACCGGGGCCGCGAGCCGCCTGGGTATCAAAGACGGCCAGGAAGTGGATGTCGTCTCGCCCCTGGCCACCGCCCGGATCAGGGCCAAGGTGACGGACTTCATCCACCCCGAGGTGGTCTTCATGCTCCACGGGTTCGGCAAGACCGTGCCGGCCCAAACCCGCTGCTACCTGAAGGGGGCCTCCGACGCCATGCTCCAGGAAAACATCTCGGACCATGTGGGCGGCAGCCCGGCCCTGGATCAGACCACGGTGCAGGTGCGGCCGGTTCGCTAGTGGCTAAAAAGTGAATAACCGTAGGCGCGGGTTTTAGACCCGCCCCTACCAGAAACCCGCAGCCCGGCCGGTCCGACAAGGCAAGAAAGCGAGGCTGGGGTGGTTTCCACATAATCTGATTGGGTCTCGATTGAGTTTGTAGGAGGGGGTTCATGAGTCAATATTACCTGTTGCAGGACCAGAAGAGATGCATCGGCTGTTTGAGCTGTGAAGTTCATTGCAAGAGTAACAAAGGCCTCCCGCCGGGTCCCCGGCTGGGCCAGATCATCAGTGTCGGCCCCAAGATGGTGGGCGAGGTTCCCCGCATGGGCTTCGTGTTCATGCCGTGTTTCCATTGCTCCGATCCCTGGTGCGTGCCCGTCTGCCCCACGGGGGCCATGCGCAAGCGCCCCAAAGACGGCATTATCTATGTGGAACAGTCCCTCTGTGTGGGGTGCAAGAGCTGTATCTCCGCCTGTCCCTGGGGCGCGCCCCAATGGCAGCCCCAGATCGGCAAGGTCATCAAGTGCGACTACTGCATGGACCGCATCGACCAGGGGTTGAAACCGGCCTGCGTCAGCAAGTGCGTCACCCACTGCCTCAACTTCGGTGTGGCCGACCAGTTGGACACCAGCCGCCGGGAGCGCATCGCCAAGGCCGTGGCGTTTGAATTAGACACCGTGGTCAGTGCTCGATAGGCTCTCACCCTACTGCCGGAGCAACCTTATGAGATTAGCATCTTTCGGCCCCGGGCTTGGGTGCCGGCGACACTACGGGGCTTTTCCTTCCCGCCCCTTCAGCAACACCGGCAGGCCCAGGCCGGCTGAAAGGAGGTTTACGCCATGATCGCCAGCCAGTACCCCCTGCTGCAGGTCAATATCTTCACCTTCCCCGGCAAAGCCCTGGAAGAGGCCGAGGCCGTGCGCCAGGCCTTTATCGATACCTTGAAACAGCGGGCCTTCGACGAACTGGGACCCCTGGATGTCCAGCTGGTGGGCTGGCGGGGCATCGAGGGCCGGGACGTCATGGTAGAAGTGCGCTATGAGGGCGCCTCCAGCCTTTACGAACTGGTCACCCCGGACATGGTCCCCCGGATCATCCAGAGCCATCTGGATGAACACCGGCCCGTCCGCCGCTGGGTGGTGGGCAAGGATTTCGAGGCCTACTACGAACCCCAGAAGATGCACGTTTCCGAACTCCTGGGCAAGATCGACCCCCAGTGCCTGGAAGAATACCAGGACTACGACGGCTACAAGGCCCTCCGGTCCTTTTACAGCCAGGGATTCGACTCTTTTCTGCAGAAGGTGGTGGCCGCGGGGTTCTGCGAATTCAACCGCACCACCAGCACGCCCTTCGGGGCCACCTGGTGTGAGTTGCGGGTGGAAAAACAGCGCCCCATCCTGGTGGTGAACGCCGCGCCCCCTTCGCCCCACGCCACCTCCGAGATGCTGCTGCTGGAAGGCGTGCCCCACCAGGTTTTAGAGGGCATCCTGCTGGCGGTCAACACCCTCCAGGCCAAAGCGGTGATCGTCTATCTGCCCGCCGAGGCCACCCTGGCCCGGGAGCGCCTGCGCTATTGTTGGCAAAAGTTGTGGCAGGCCAACGTCCTGCCAGCTTCCCAGAAGCCCATCGACTTGGAAATTCTCAGCGGTGAGGCCAGGTTTTTAGTGGAAGACGAGGACCTGTTCACCCAGCACCTCCACACCACCCTGCCGAAGTCTTTCTGGCAGAAATATCCCAGCCCCACCTTCCTGTTCCACGGGCTGGGCACCATCGCGGCTTTGCCCTTCATCGCCCAGACCCCGGTCTCTTGGTTCCGGAAACTGGGCATCGCCTGCGCCCCCGGCACCATGATCTTCCGCCTTATGGGGGCCGTGGAGCAGCCGGGTTTTGTGGAAGTCCCCCTGTCGGCCACCCTGGGAGAGGTGATCAACGGTGTGGGCGGGGGGTTCCGCCATGGCCGCAATCCCAAGGCCATCCTGGTGGGCGGCACCCTGGGCGGCGTCTTTCCCGCCAGCTGCCTGCAAATTAGTCTGAATCACGAGACCCTCCGGGAACTGGAGGGCTCCCTGGCCCTGGGGACTATTCAGGTCCTGGATGAGAAGGATTGTATCATCTCCGTGGTGCGCCGGCAGATCGACTTTCTCCTGGATCAACCCGGAGCCCAATGCCCCACCTGCCACCAGTCCCTCATCCGGGTCAGGGACTTGCTGGCCGAGATTGCCGGCGGTGAAGCCACCGGCGAAACCCTGGGGGAGTTGAAGGCGGTGTGCGAGCGCTTGAAGCTCAAGGGGTCCTGCCACCTGGGGCGCCAGGCGGTCAATCCCATTCTCACCTCGTTGCATTATTTTCCGGAAGAATACCGGATGCATACGGACAACAAAACCTGTCCGGCCCGGGTCTGTCCCAAGCTTCTGACGGCCCCTTGCCACACGGCCTGCCCGGCGGGAATCGACATCCCCAGTTATATGGCCCTGGTGGGTCAGGGGCGCTTTCTGGAGGCCCTGGAGGTAATTCGCCAGGACAACCCCTTCCCCTGGGTCTGCGGCCTCATCTGCCCGCACCCCTGCGAGCGGGCCTGTGTCCGGGGCCATCTGGATGAACCCCTTAATATCAAGTATCTCAAGGCCTTTGTGGCCGACTATGCCACCCGCCACGGCGAGTATCTGCCCCTCAACCCGGCCCCGTCCAACGGCCGCAAGGTTGCCATCATAGGCTCGGGTCCCGCGGGGCTGTCCTGCGCCCATTACCTGGCCATGAAGGGCTACCAGGTGACCATTTTCGAAGCCATGCCCCAGGCCGGCGGCCTCTTTGTGGCCGGCATCCCCGAATACCGTTTGCCCCGGGAGGTGGTGCGCAAGGAAATTGAGCTCATACGCTCCCTGGGGGTCGAGATCAAGACCGGGGTCACCGTGGGCCGCGACGTCACCCTGGATGAACTGCGGGCCCAGGGCTTTACCGCCTTCTTCCTGGGGATCGGGGCCCACCTGGGGTATAAGCTGAAGATCGAGGGAGAAGACGATTTTCCCCAGGTCTATGACGTCATCACCTTCCTCAAGAAGGTGAACTTGGGGGACAAACGGCGGCCAGCCGACCGGGTGGTGGTCATCGGGGGCGGCAACGCCGCCATGGATGCGGCCCGCACCTGCGTGCGCCTGGGTTGCGAGGAAGTCCACGTCTCCTACCGCCGCACCCGGAGAGAGATGCCGGCCCATCCCGAAGAAGTGGAACAATCCCTGGAGGAAGGCGTCAAGATCCATTTTCTCACGGTACCCATCAAGGTCGGGGGCGAACCCGGGCAGGTTCAGTATCTGGAATGTCTCCAGGCCGAGTTGGGCCGGCCCGACGCCAGCGGCCGCCGCCGTCCCATCAGCATTCCGGAGAGCAACTTCCGTCTGGAAGTGGGGGCGGTGATTACCGCCATCGGCCAGCAGCCCGACCTCTGCCCCTTCCCAACCTCCCCGGTCAATACCAGCCCCTGGTGCACGATTATTACCGACCGGGGGAACACCCGCACCAACGTCGCCGACATTTTCGCCGGTGGCGACTCGGTGACCGGCCCCGCCACCGCGGTAGAGGCCATTGCCGCGGGCAAACAGGGTGCTTTGGATATTGACTATTATCTGACCGGAGCCGTCGGCCTGGCCCCCAGCTTCAATACCCAAAAGCGTCGGCGAGTGCAGTTTTTGGGCATCCCGGCGGAGACCAAGATCGCCAATCACCGGGTGCCGACACCCTTTCTCGATATGGAGCAGCGCCGCACCAATTTCGACCGGGTAGAGCTGGACTACACTCCGGAGCAGGCGCAGAAAGAAGCCCAGCGCTGCCTGCGCTGCGACATCTGCATCCGCTGCGGCGCCTGCGAGCGGGTCTGCCGGGACACCATGCAGGTCTACGCCTTGAAATTCACCCAGATCAGCACCACCGAACGGATGCTCAGCGATTATGGGCGAGCCCAGGAACGCTGCATCGCTTGCGGCGCCTGCGCCCTGACCTGTCCCACCGGCGCCATCGAATATATCGAGACCCCGGACCACCGGGAAGTGCGTCTCTGCGGCACCATCTTGAACGAACTGGAAGTCCACACCTGCCAGGGTTGCGGCGGTCCTCTGCCGCCGGCCCGCTACCTGGGTTACGTCAGTTCTCACAGCGACACGGTAATGGGCAAGCAGGTGCTGCGGCGCCTCTGTTCCGCCTGCGCCAGAGAAAAACGCGCTCAGGAGTTTGTCAAGCTCTGAGATACGTGGTAAGGTTTTTGGGGGAAGACGGGTCCATCTCGGTTAAGATACCCCGTCTTCCCCCATTTTTGTTTCAGGGCGGCGATGATGCCGAGATCAAAAAAGTGTGCGGTCACCCTGGCCTTCCTGCTGACCCTCCTCCTGGGCCTCCCGCCGGCCTGGGGCCAACTGCGCGTCATTCAACATCCCCGGGGAACGGCGCGTCCCGTCTATCTGAAGGAGGTGGAGCGGCGGATTTACCAACTCACCAACGCAGTGCGGCGAAAATACCACCTGTCTCCCCTGGACAAGGACGACGCCCTGGTGGCCACCGCCCGGGCCCACAGCGACGATATGCTGGCCCGGAACTTCTTCAACCATGTCAACCCGGACGGTAAAGCTCCTCAGGATCGCATTGCTCCGGCTTATTCCCGCAGCCTGGCCCGGACCGGAGAAAACATCTGGAGCGGCCACGGCTTTGATTATTCCGACAGCAAACTGCTCGCCCGGGTCATCGTGGATAGCTGGATAACCTCGCCGGGGCACCGGGCCAACCTCCTCAACCCCGATTACACCCACCTGGGGGTAGGGGTGAGCGTCCTGGGAAAAGATATCCGGGCCACCCAAAACTTCGTGCAGCGGCGGTAATACTGCGTTGCGCTCAAAAGGCTATTTTCTGTAGCCGCAGGCTTTAGCCTGCGCCTGCACAGGCTGGAAAGCCTGTGCCACCCTTTGACTGCAATCTGGTTTAAGAAGTTTTCCCTGGGCAAATACAGAGGAAATGGCCATCGTAGGGGCGACCCGGCGGGTCGCCCTTAGGTTGATGGACCTTCTCGCCTGTCCTGGAAAGTCTTTACGTAGGGTGCGTTCTACGCACCATTAGCTTATGGTAGCGGCGGGCACGGAGGCCCGCCCCACCGACTTTCATGCTTTACGGGTGGGCCAAGGGCCCATGAGGAACTGCCTTGAAAAGTTTTTGCGTAGGGTGCGCACCGCGCACCATTGGCCGACCCGATGGCGGGCGGGACGCCCGCCCTACCCGACTTTTCATTATTTACGGGTGGGCCAAAGGCCCATGAATGACTGGTCCGATAAGATTTTGGCCGAGTGTATCGGCGAGGAGCCTCCTCCTTGCCAGGCCGCCTGTCCACTTAACATCCGGGTGCGGGAAAAGCTGCGCTTGATGCAGCAAGGCGACCTGGCCGGGGCCCTGGCCGTAGTCCTGGAGCGTTGCCCCTTCCCCGGCATTCTGGGCCGCATCTGCACCCATCCGTGCGAAGCGGCCTGCACCCGCAACTCCCTGGACCAGCCCCTTGCCGTCGCCGGGCTGAAACGCTACCTGGCGGACCTGGCTCCCGAGGCGGTTTTAAACGTGGCGCCGGGCCCGGCCCGGCCCCAGCCGGTGGCGGTGGTGGGAGGCGGTCCTGCCGGACTCATGGCGGCGTACGAGCTGCGCCGCTTCGGCTATCCGGTCACCCTCTTCGAAGCCGAACCTTTCCTGGGCGGCGCCCTGCGGCTCTATATTCCCCCCTACCGCTTGCCCCGAGAGGTTTTGGCGCGGGAGGTGAGCGTGGTTGCGAAGTTGGGGACGGAAGTCCGGCTCCGCACCCGCCTGGGCCGGGATGTCCACTTAGAAGACCTGCGCCGGGATTTTGCCTCGGTCTTTCTGGCCCTGGGCGCCCACAGGGGCCTCAGCCTCCAGATTCCCGGGGAAAACTTGACCGGGGTGATGGACGGCATCAGTTTCTTAAAGGCCGCCAACGCCGGGGCGCCCCCGGCCGTGGGCCGCCGGGTCGCGGTTATCGGTGGCGGCAACGCCGCTGTGGACGCCGCCCGCTCCGCCTGGCGGGCCGGGGCCCACGAGGTGCACCTCCTCTATCGTCGCCGCGCTGACCTCATGCCGGCTTTGGCCGCGGAGGTGGAGGAGGCCCGCCGGGAAGGCATTCAGTTCCATTGCCTCACCCTGCCGGTGCGCCTGCTGGGAGACGGCCGGGTAAGGGGCTTGGTGGCCCAAAAGACCGAGTTGGGAGCGCCCGACTCCGGCGGCCGCGCCTGCCCCATGCCGGTGCCCGGCTCCGAGTTCACCCTGGAGGTGGACACGGTGATTGCGGCGGTGGGGCAGACCGCGGATTTTAGCTTTTTCGGACCCGGCCTGGCTTTTGACACCGCGACAATCTTCCGGCTGGAGGCGGACCCGGTGACGCTCGCCACCCAGATTCCCGGGGTCTTTGCCGGGGGCGACCTGGTCACCGGGCCCCAGAGCGCCGTGGAAGCCTTTGCCGCCGGCCGCCGGGCCGCCCTGGCCATCCACGCCTCCCTCCAAGGGGAACCGCTCCCCCAGGAGTTGCCGCCTCTTACCAGCCGCGGTACCAAGCTCATCGTGGATACCTCGGGGGCCGAGATCACCTCCCGCCAGCCCATGCCCGACCTCAGCCTGGAAGTGCGGACGCAGCAGCCGGACGCCGAAGTGGAGTTGGGGTTTACCCCAGCCGCGGCGCAGGCCGAAGCCGCCCGCTGCCTCACGTGCGCCTGCTCCCAGTGTGTCAAGCACTGCACCTTTCTCCAACACTATGTGCCGGAATTTCCCGGTACGGAAAAGGGGCTGGTCCGTCTCCTGGGGGAACGGGGCCTGACTGACCCCCTGATTCCCTACTCCTGCCATTACTGCGGCCTGTGCCAGGCGGTCTGTCCCCAGGGCCTCCACGCCGGCCGGGCCTGCCTGTCAGTCCGGGAAGCCCTGGTGGCAGGCGGTCAGGGGCCGTTGCCTCCGCATAAGGGCATCCAGAACTACGTCAAGTGGGGGGCTTCCCCGACCTTTGCCCTGAGCCGCCCGGACCCCGCCACCGGCAAGGCGGCCCGGGTCTTTTTCCCCGGCTGTTCCCTGGCGGGCCATGCCACCGGGGTGGTGCGGGCGGCTTACGCCCACCTGCGCCGCCGGCTGCCGGACACGGGTATCATGCTCAACTGCTGCGGCGCCCCCAGCTATTTCATGGGGGAAAAAGACGTCATGCTCCGGATTATCCGCAACGTGGCCGGGGAACTGGCGCAGTTGGGGGCGACGGAAGTCATTGTGGCCTGCACCCACTGCCACCAGACCCTGACGGAATTTCTCCCGGAGGTCAAAACCCGCACGATCTACGAAGTACTGAATGAAGTGGGTCTGCCGGAGGGGGCCCCCGCCGGGCCACCCTGGACCTTCAACATACAAGATGCCTGCGGCGCCCGCCAGGCCCCCCAGATCCATGATGCGGTGCGCCGCCTGGTCGCCGACCTGGGGCATAGCATCGAAGAAATGGCCCACAACCGGGAGCGCAGCATCTGCTGCGGCTCCGGCGGCATGGTGCCCGCGGTGGCCCCGGAGCTGGCCAAGAAAATGACCGACTTCCGGCTGTCCGAAGCCACCCGGGACCTGGTCACCTACTGCGCCTCCTGCCGGGCCCGCCTGGCCAAGGCGGGGCACCCCACCCTGCACGTGCTGGATCTGCCGTTCAACCCGGCCTGGCAGCGAACCAAAACTCAGCCGCCGCCCCATTCCCTGATAAGATGGTGGCGGCGCTGGCGGCTGAAGCGGTATTTCGGGAGGCTGTAGATTTTTTTTGGGGAAAGGGGATAGGGGCTTTTTCGTAAGCGGCCCTTACCCCCTTCTCCAAACCCCTTAAGAACAGGGGGCATCGGCGTCTCGCCGGGGCTGGTGGCTGATAGGAGGATAAAATGCGCAAAAAATCGCCGCAACACACTAAAGAATGGATGGTTTTTCTGGCGGAGACACCGGTGGGGTCGCTCAAGCTCTACTTTACGGACCGGGGCCTCGCGGCCCTGGAGTTTGCCGGGAAAGGCGCCGCACTGGCGCCGGAGCACAACGCGCCCCCGCCGCACCTTAAGCCACTCATGGAGGCCGCTAAACGAGAGCTCATCGCCTACTTCAATGGCTCCCGCACCGATTTTACCGCCTTGACCCTGAACCCGCAAGGCACCCCGTTTCAGCTCCGGGTGTGGCAGGAACTGCGGCGCATCCCCAGGGGGCAAACCATATCCTACGGCGAACTGGCCCGCCGGGCGGGCAACCCCAAGGCCTCCCGGGCCGTGGGCCAGGCCAACGCCGTCAACCCCATCCCCCTCATCATCCCCTGCCACCGGGTTATTGCGGCCGACGGCAGCCTGGGGGGCTACAGTTCGGGCTCGGACCGCAAGCGCTGGCTGCTGAACCATGAAGGGGCGAGGTGAGAGGCGGGTTTTATAGCAATTGCCAAAAGTTTTTTCCGCTCAGGGAAGCCTTATAATCCCCCCTGCCCCCCTTTAAAAAAGGGGGGAAACTACAAGGGATTGCAGGGAAAGTCCCCCTTTGAAATAGGGGGATTTAGGGGGATTTGAGAACCTCCACGGGGAAAGAATTTATGGCAAACGCTATAGTGCTGGGTTTTCGGGAAGGCGCTCAGGTGAAGATGTAGAACAGCCGCCCTCGGCTGTGTTTTGAAAAGATGGTGCGCAGTGCGCACCCTACACCCGCTTACTCTAAGCACAGGCGAGACGCCTGTGCCACTATCCCAAAACCCAGAACCCGCCCTTCAGGGCTTGCAGCTGCGGCAGGGGCTGTAGCCCTGGAGGTAGGCATCTTTCAGTGACGTGAAGTG
This sequence comes from Deltaproteobacteria bacterium, assembly GCA_030655955.1. GTDB lineage: Bacteria > Desulfobacterota > Desulfobaccia > Desulfobaccales > 0-14-0-80-60-11 > 0-14-0-80-60-11. Next base: position 1,455 of record JAUSOZ010000229.1, on the reverse strand, counting down.
CACCTGGTTGGCCTTCGCCATCTTGGCGGCTAGGGGGCACTTGGGCCGGTGCAGGCGCAAGGTATGGCTGTTTCCCAGATAGTCAGGTTCGTCCTGTTTTAACAGGTGCTGCCACACCCCCCGCTGGGCCTCGATGGCCTCCTGCTGGGCCGTCAACAGGTCGTCTTGATAGCGCAGATTGGGGGCAATAAAATAGACCCGGGCCAGGCCGCGGCGCACCAGTTCGGCGTTCACCAGGGTGTGGTCCGGAAGCCAGAGGTAGGCCAGGAGGCGGCCGTAGTGATCATAGCGCAGCCGGTCGTAGGAAAGGGAAACGGTGCGCTCGAGGGTCAGTTCGGCCAAAGCCGCCTTGGCCTTGTGGGCCAGGAAATCCGCCGGGCGACCATCCCGTTCCATCTCCGGGGCATCGATGCCCAGGACTCGGACCTTGATGCCGCCTGCCAGCACCAGGGTGTCCCCGTCCACGATCTGCACCACCAGGGCTGCTTGGGGCGGGGCGGAGCCTTTGTCCCCGCAGGCGCCCAGCATCAGAGAGCACCCGGCCAGGAGGATCAGGCTAGAAATTAAGGCTCGCGGCCACGGGAATATTTTCCTGCTTGAGTTTTGCCGCAAAGTAGGGAATGGTCTCCTTCAGACCGGCTTCAAGGGGCACGGTGGGCTGCCAGTCCAGCAACTCCCGGGCCCGGGTGATGTCCGGACGCCGCCGCCCCGGATCGTCCAGCGGCAGTTCCCGGTGGATGATGGCCGAGGGCGTGTTGATCAATCCCAGGACCTTTTCGGCCAACTCAATGATGGTGTACTCCCCCGGGTTGCCCAGATTGACGGGATCGGACACGCCGTCGACGTTCATCAGCCGGGTCAGCCCGTCCACCAGGTCGGATACGTAGGAGAACGACCGGGTCTGTTGGCCTTCCCCGTAAATGGTGATGTCCTGGCCGGTGAGGGCCTGGACGATGAAGTTACTGATCACCCGGCCGTCGTTCAGGGCCATCCGGGGCCCGAAGGTGTTGAAGATGCGGGCGATGCGGGTATCCACCCCGTTCTGGCGGTGATAGTCCATCATCAGGGTTTCCGCCACCCTCTTGCCTTCATCATAGCAGCTGCGAATCCCGATGGGGTTGACGTTGCCCCAATACCCCTCCGGCTGGGGGTGAACCTGGGGATCGCCATAGACCTCCGAGGTAGACGCCAGGAGGATTCGGGCCTTTACCCGCTTGGCCAGCCCCAACATATTGAGCGTCCCCAGGACGTTGGTCTTGATGGTCTTCACCGGGTTGTACTGATAGTGCACCGGCGAGGCCGGACAGGCCAGGTGGTAGACCTGATCGACCTCTAGATTGATGGGGTTCACCACGTCGTGGCGGATCATCTCCAGCCGGGGATGGTCCCGCAGGTGGAGGAGATTGGCCTTGGAACCGGTGAAATAATTATCCAGACAGAGGACCTCGTGATCCT
>JAUSOZ010000128.1 GCA_030655955.1 Deltaproteobacteria bacterium | reverse complement strand
GGCTCCTCCGGGGAAGAAGTGGACATTGCCTTCGTGCCCCTGGCCATGCCCATAATGTTCGGTCCGGGAGTCCTGGCCACCGTCCTGGGCATGTGTTCGCTGGTGCGCCATCCCATCAGCGACTTTATCTCCCTGGTGGCTATATCCCTGGCATGTCTGGCCGCGGTGCTCATTGTCTACTTGGTTCTAACCTATGCCAGGTATCTTATGGACCGCCTCGGCGCCAAGGGGATAGACGCCGCCACCCGTATCGTCGGCTTTTTTGTTGCCGCCATGGGGATGGGGCTGGTCTTCCATGGCGTAATCGAGGCCTTGCAAACCTATCATGTTATCGCGGCGAATTGACGGGCAGATGTGTAGGGCGGGCACTGCCCGCCGTTCCCGGGCTCGTTCATAACAAAGCTGACACCTGACGGCTGAGAGCTAAGACCCATGTGGCGTCGTATCCGACACATTATCATCAAGGAATTCATCCAGGTCCTGCGGGATAAAAAGCTCCGCTTCTTTCTCATCGTGCCGCCCCTGGTACAGTTGCTCACCTATGGCTACGTGGTCAACTTCGACATCAAGCATGTGGCCCTGGCCGTGTTCGATGAAAGCCGCACCATGGAGAGCCGGCAGCTCATCGACCGCTTCACCTCCAATGACTGGTTCAACGTCAAGTACTTCGTCAAAAGCCAGAAAGAGCTGCTGCACTTAATCGACCGGGGCGACATCACTATGGCCTTGTGGTTCCAGTGGGACTTCGCCACCCGGATGCGCCAGGGCAAATCGGGGCGGCTCCAGGTGATTGTGGACGCCACCGATTCCAACGCCGCCCTCATCGTCAGCCGCTATGCCGGCACGGTGATCGCCGATTATAATCAACTGCAGTTAAATCAGCGCTTGGCTCGCCAGGGACAGGCGGGGGCGGGCCAGTCCGGACTGGCCCTGGACATCGAGCCCCGGGCCTGGTTCAATGCCAACCTCATCAGCCGCTATTCCATGGTGCCCGGGGTCATTGCCATGGTGGTGCTGCTGGTCAGCCTGATGCTCACGGCCCTGTCCGTGGTGCGGGAAAAAGAGATCGGCACCATGGAGCAGATCTTGGTGACCCCCATCCGGCCCATCGAACTGATGCTGGGCAAGACCATCCCCTTTGTCATCATCTCCCTCATAGAAGTGGCCATGGTCACGGCCTTGGGGATCCTGTGGTTCGAGGTGCCGTTCCGGGGGAGCTTCCTGGTGCTGCTCCTGGGCACCATGGCCTTTCTGTTCAATTCCGTCGGCCTGGGACTGCTGATTTCCACGGTCTCTTCCACCCAGCAGCAGGCCATGATGGCCGGCAACCTGTTTCTGACCCCGGCCATTCTCCTGTCCGGGCTCATCTTTCCCATCGCCAACATGCCGGTGTTCTTTCAGTACTTGACGTATCTCAACCCCTTGATGTACTTTGTCATCGTGACCCAGGGGATCTTTCTCAAGGGCGCCGGCCTGGTCCTCCTGTGGCCCCAGATCACCGCCATGACCGTCCTGGGTATGGGCATGCTGGGCCTGGCCGTGGCCCGGTTTAAGGTGCATATCGCCTGAAAATAAGACAATTAGATTTAGTTGAGTTAAATATATTTTTGGTATACGATCTGCCTAAATAAAATCCATTTGGGAGGTTTTGGGATGCCTGAGATCAATCTCACTCAGACCGAAGCCGATGCTCTCTTAGCGATGGAGAAGCATCGAGTGGATGATAGCCGATGGAATTACCCTGATCTTGGAGAATCAATACATATTCCTTTGATCTCTGCCAATGGAAGGGAGAATTTCCATCTTGATATTAGCCGTGGCAAAATAAACCTATTTAAAGGGACATATCAAAACCGCTCTCGACAAATAGTGATATTAGCTAGGTTAGATTTTGGAGGACAACCGCATCGCAATCCTGATGATGTGGAAATACCTTCACCACATATCCATGTTTATAAGGAGGGTTATGGAGATAAATGGGCTATCCCGCTCCCATATGATATATTTATTAGCACAGATGACAGATGGCAATTACTTAAAGACTTTATGCAATTTTGCAATATTATGGAAGCTCCCAAAATAGAAAGGGGGTTATTTTCATGATAGCAGATATTCAAAGATTATTAGATAAATATATTCATTGGGTGAGAGATAATACGAAAGTGCGAAAAATTGAGGATTTTGTTGAAATTACTACACCTTATTTGGATAGACATAATGACTACCTTCAAATTTATGTTAAACGTGAAAACAATAATCTTGTTTTGACAGATGATGGTTATATTATACAGGATCTAGAAAACTCAGGTTGTAAATTAGAAAGTAAAAAAAGACAAGATTTGCTTTCAATCACATTAAACGGATTTGGTGTTAAGCTGGCTGGTAATGCATTGGAGGTAAATGCATCAATAGATAATTTTAATCTAAAAAAGCATAATTTAATACAAGCGATGCTAGCGGTTAATGATCTATTTTATTTGGCGGAGCCTGTGATTGTCAGCTTATTTTTAGAAGATGTAACATCCTGGATGGATTTAAATGATATCCGCTATGTATCAAAAGTGAAGTTTACTGGAAAGAGTGGGCTTGACCATACTTTTGATTTTGCAATACCGGCATCAAGGAATAATCCTGAACGTATAATAAGAGCTATTAATAGGCCAAATAAGGATACCGCACAAGCTATGGCATTTGCGTGGATTGATACAAAGGAAATCAGACAAAATACTTCAAGAGCATATGCAATATTGAATGATACTGATAAAGATATCAAATCAAATGTAATGGGAGCTTTAAAAAATTATGATGTAAATCCAGTTATCTGGAGTAGAAGAGATAAAGTTAAAGAGGAATTGGCTGCTTAAGAGTTCTCTTTATTCGTAGTTACTATTTTCCCCTATTACTCCTGATGTACTTTGTCATCGTGACCCAGGGGATCTTTCTCAAGGGCGCCGGCCTGGTCCTCCTGTGGCCCCAGATCACCGCCATGACCGTCCTGGGTATGGGCATGCTGGGCTTGGCCGTAGCCCGCTTCAAGGTGCATATTGCCTGAGGCGCATGGCCGGCAGACCATATTATTTACTTGGTTATGACTTGGCGGAGCAATATACTGATAAAATTGAGCCGGGTGAGCCTGGTCCACAGTTGTCGCCATCTAGGCCTACTCAAATTGCCACCGGTTCCGGCAAAACCTTGAGACCCCAATCTTCCATGCACAGCTCCCAAACTCAGCGCGGTTTTAAGTCCGGACCCCTGGCCTGGTTAGCCCTGCTCCTGTCGGTCTCCCTGGTTACCGCCGCCTGTTCCGGCGACAAAAAGCCGCCCCCGCGCCCGGCGGTGCCGGTCCTGGTGGCGACCGTGACCGAGAAGACCGTGCCCGTGGAGTTGAAGGTCATCGGCAACGTCGAGGCCTACTCCACCGTGTCCATCAAGTCCCGCCTGGCAGGCCAGCTGGTCCAGGTCAATTTTAAGGAAGGCCAGGACGTCAAGGCGGGCGACCTCCTCTTCGTTATTGATCCGCGGCCCTATGAGGCGGCGTTAAGGCAGGTGGAGGCCAACCTGGCCCGGGATAAGGCCCTGGCCACCAAGGCCCAGGCCGACGCCGGGCGCTACGCCGAGTTGATCCGGAAACAGTTCGTCAGCCAGCAGGATTACGATCAGGCCAAGGCCACCGCCGAGTCCCTGGGCGCCACGGTCAACGCCGGCCAAGTGGCGGTGCAAAACGCCAGGCTTAATCTCAGTTATTGTTATATCAAGGCCCCCATCAGCGGCCGCACCGGCGGCCTCATCGCCCACCAGGGCAACATGATCAAGGAAAACGCCGATACCGCCATGCTGGTCATCAACCAGATCCAGCCCATCTATGTCTCGTTTGCCATCCCGGAACAAAATCTGGCGGCAGTCCGGAAATTTATGGCGGCAGAAAAAATTAAGGTGGAGGTCGTCATCGCCGGGCAGGAGAACGCCCCGGAGATGGGGGTCCTCAGCTTTATCGACAACACCGTGGACAAAACCACGGGGACCATACTGTGCAAAGCCACCTTTACCAATGAGGCCAAGCGCCTGTGGCCGGGGCTGTTCGTCAACGTGGTGGTGCAGCTCTCCACCCAGCCCAACGCCGTTCTGGTCTCTTCCCAGGCCATTCAGACGAGCCAGGAAGGGCAGATTGTCTTCGTGGTCAAGCCCGACCTGACCGTGGAGATTCGCTCCGTGGAAGTGGGGCGCTCCATCGGCGGCGACGTCATCATCACCAAGGGGCTCAAGCCCGGGGAACGGGTTGTGACCGACGGCCAGCTCCGGCTGGTGTCCGGAGCCAAAGTGGAGATCAAGACCGGGCTCTAAACGTCCCGGGGCGCCCCTATGCACTTCACCGAACTCTTCATCCGCCGGCCGGTCATGACCACCCTAATCATGCTGGCCATCCTGCTTTTCGGGGCCATGAGCTATCGCTACCTGCCGGTGAGCGATCTGCCCAATGTCGATTTTCCCACCATCCTGGTGAGCGCCGACCTCCCCGGGGCCTCCCCCGAGACCATGGCCTCGGCGGTGGCCACCCCCCTGGAGCGCCAGTTCTCCACCATCGCCGGTCTGGACTCCATGAACTCCAGCAACGCCATGGGGCTCACCCAGATCACGCTGCAGTTCAACCTGAGCCGCAACCTGGATGCCGCGGCCCAGGACGTCCAGGCGGCCATCGGCAAGGCCTCCAAGCAGTTGCCCCCGGACCTGTCCACCCCGCCGGTATACCAGAAGGTGAACCCGGCGGATCAGCCGGTTCTCTACCTGGCGGTGACCTCCGAGACCCTGCCCCTGTCCACCGTCAACGAGTATGCCGACACCCTCATGGCCCAGCGCATCTCCATGATCAACGGGGTGGCCCAGGTCCAGGTCTTTGGGGAGCAGAAGTTCGCGGTACGCGTCCAACTCGACCCCAAGGCCCTGGCCAGCCGTGGCCTGGGGATCAACGAGGTTGCCGAGGCGGTCAAGAAGGAAAACGTCAACCTGCCCACCGGCACCCTCTACGGCGCCCACCAGGCCTTCACCGTCCAGGCCACCGGGCAGCTCACCACCGCCGCGGCCTACCGGCCCCTCATTGTGGCCTACCGCAATGGCCAACCCGTGCGCCTGTCGGATCTGGGCCAGGTCATCAACAGCGTCTCCAACGACAAAGCCGCCTCCTGGTACAAAACTTCCCGGGCCATCGTCCTGGCCATTCAGCGCCAGCCGGGCACCAACACCATCGAGGTCGTGGACTCCATCAATAGGCTGCTGCCCTCCGTGCGGAGCCAGATCCCCGCCTCGGTGAAAATCGCCACCCTGTACGACCGCTCCGTCACCATCCGGGAATCGGTGAATGACGTCCAGTTCACCCTGCTGTTGGCCCTGGGCCTGGTGATCATGGTGATTTTCCTGTTTCTGCGGAATTTCTCGGCCACCGTCATCCCCAGCCTGGCCTTGCCCATGTCCATCGTCGGGACCTTCTCGGTCATGTACCTGCTGGATTACAGCCTGGACAACCTCTCCTTGATGGCCTTGATCCTGTGCGTCGGGTTCGTGGTGGACGACGCCATTGTGGTGCTGGAAAATATCGTCCGGCACATGGAGATGGGGGAGGCGCCCTTCGAGGCGGCCATCAACGGCTCCCGGGAGATCGGCTTCACCATCCTCTCCATGACCCTGTCCCTGGCCGCGGTGTTTATCCCGGTGTTCTTTCTGGGCGGTATTTTGGGGAGGCTGCTGCACGAATTTGCCGTGACCATCGCCGCCGCCATCCTGGTGTCCGGCTTTGTGTCCCTGACCCTCACCCCCATGTTGTGCAGCCGGTTTTTGCGGCCGCCCCGGGAGGAGCACCACGGCCGTCTCTACAACCTGACGGAGCGCTTTTTCCAGGGGATGCTCCACCTCTATGACCGGACCCTGACCGGGGTGCTCCGGCACCAGCGATCCACCATGATTATTTCCGTCCTGCTCCTGGTGGTTACCCTGGTTTTGCTGGGGATTATCCCCAAAGGGTTTCTCCCCAGCGAGGATACCGGGTCAGTTTTCACCTTCACCGAAGCGGCCCAGGGCATCTCATTCGACGCCATGGTCAAGGAGCAGAAGGCGCTCATGGCCATCGTGGGCAAGAACCCTTACGTGGAACAATTTTTCTCCAGCGTCGGGGCGTCTCGCCACAGTTTGGCGGGCAACACCGGCCGCATGTTCATCCGTCTCATCCCCCGGAACCAGCGTCCGGGGGTGGAAGAAATTATCCAGCAGTTCCGGCCCCAGTTGTCCGCGGTGCCGGGCATCCGCGCCTTCATGCAGAACCTGCCCCCCATCCGCCTGGGCGGCGTGCTCACCAAAAGCCTGTACCAGTTGACCCTCCAGAGTCCGGACATCAAAGACCTGTACCACTATGCCCCCTTGCTCGAGACCAGGATGCGCACCCTGCCGGGGCTCATCGACGTGACCAGCGACCTGCAGATCAAAAATCCCCAGGTCAACGTCGAGATCAACCGGGACAAGGCGGCTGCCCTGGGGGTCACGGCCCAGCAGGTCGAGGACGCCCTCTACTACGCCTACGGCTCCCGGCAGATTTCCACCATTTACGCCCCCACCAACGAATACGACGTCATCATGGAGCTTCAGCCCCGCTACCAGGCGGACCCCGCGGCCCTGCAGTGGCTCTATATCCGCTCCAGCAAAGGCCAGCTGGTGCCCCTGGACGCGGTGGCTTCCCTGACCCGGAACCTGGGACCCTTGACCATCAACCACTCAGGCCAGCTGCCGGCGGTGACTATCTCCTTTAACCTCAAGCCGGGCGCGGCCCTGGGCGACGCGGTGGCCGCAGTGGACAAGCTGGCCCGGCAGATGCTGCCTGCCACCATCACCACCAACTTCCAGGGCGCGGCCCAGGCCTTCCAGGCCTCCATGCAGGGCTTGTGGCTCCTGTTGATCATGTCCATCCTGGTGATCTACCTGATCCTGGGTATTTTGTACGAGAGCTTTATTCACCCGCTGACTATCTTGTCGGGTCTGCCGTCCGCCGGGATCGGGGCCTTGCTGGCCCTGATGCTCTTCGGCATGGACCTGAACATCTACGCCTTCGTGGGGGTGATCATGCTGGTGGGGATCGTCAAGAAAAACGCCATCATGATGATCGACTTCGCCCTGGCGGCCCAGCGTACCGAGGGCCTAAGCCCCCGGGAGGCGATCTACTCCGGGGCCCTGGTCCGCTTCCGGCCCATCATGATGACGTCCATGGCGGCCCTCATGGGGTCCCTGCCCATCGCCCTGGGCTTCGGGGCCGGGGCCGAAGCCCGCCAGCCCTTAGGAGTGGCGGTGGTGGGCGGCCTCCTGGTCTCCCAGCTCCTCACCCTCTACATCACCCCGGTCTTTTACCTCTATATGGAAGCCTTCCAGAAAAAAATGGGCAGTTGGTTCGGGCGGAAAAAAGAATTAGCCGCCGATGAACGCCGATAAGCGCGGATAATAGGTTGGGGAAAAATGAGGTGCGCCCGGCGCACCCCCTGGTTTTTCTCGTTCCTATCTTGGTTTGGGAACGCCTGGACTCGCCAAGCTCAGCTTGACAACCATTTTCGTTCCCAAGTGCAACTTGGGAACGAGTTGATAA
>JAUSOZ010000228.1 GCA_030655955.1 Deltaproteobacteria bacterium | reverse complement strand
GACCTGGAAGCCTGATCTCGTGTATACTTCGGATGATTATGCTCAGAAATACGTGGCCATGCATTATCTCTATCAAAAATTGCCCTTTGTGTTCAGCGGGGTTAACGCCCATCCCGCGGTGTATGGATTTTTGGGCAGCGGCAATATCACCGGGGTTATGGAAGAAGAGCATTTTGTCGAAACCATCAAATTATTACAGCAGCTTGTGCCCACGGTGAAAAAAATCGCGGTAATTTATGACGATGATCCCACCTGGCCGCCCGTCCTGGCCAGAATGAAAAATAGCCTGCCTCAACTTCCGGGCATTGAGATCACCAGTTGGGATTTGATCCATACCTTCGCGCAATTTAAGCAAAGGCTGCAGGAATTGCAAACGGAGGTGGACGCCATAGGTTTTTTGGGGATCTTCGCCTTCAAAGACGAGCAGGGCAAAAATGTCTCTTATAAGACGGTAAGCCGCTGGGTGCTGGATCACAGCCATCTGCCGGATTTCAGCTTTTGGGAAGACCGCATTTCCTACGGCACTCTTTGCACCGTCAATGTCTCCGAATATGAGCAGGGCTATGCCGCCGGCGAGATCGCCCGCGGCATTCTCCTGGAAGGCCGGAGTCCGGGCAGCTTCACCATGAAACCCACGGTCAAAGGGGTCCCCATGATCAACCTCTTACGGGCCAAGAAACTGGGGCTCAAGATCAAAACCGGCATCTTGCTGTCCGTCACCGTGCGAGATGGCGTCAATAAAGATTTTTAATTATGGCTATCGGAATCAGAAAGAAAGTGATTTTCATTTCAGTTGCCGTATTATTTTTGGCTCTGGCGGCGACTACCACGGTCAGCAGCTTCTTTTTTATGCGGGAGTATTCCGCCGCTTTGAAATCCAGGGCCTTTCTGGTGGGGAGCATTTTAGAATATCAATTAGAGAAACTGCTGAAATATGACATTCCGCTCAATGAGTTAGTCGGTTTCGATGAGCAGTGCCAGGAAATTATAAATAACTATGGCGATATCACCTACGCCATGGTCGTGGATTTGAACGGCAGGATATTATTTCATAGTGATCCTCAGAAACGTGGGGAGATGTTTATCTACAAGAATATTCAAGAACTATTGCAAAACCAAAAACAAGAGCTGCAGCAGTATAATAAAAGTGGGGAGAAATTTTATAATTTCACCATTCCTGTACAAGGGCCGGATAATGCGCCCATTGCGGCCATAATTATCGGCTTTCCCGCCAGCCTGATTACTCACAAGACCGCCCTGATGGTCGCCTATTCGGTGGGAGTGGCTATGATTTTTCTCACCCTGGGGGGGATATCCATGGTTATCCTGCTGCAATTATGGGTGACCACCCCCTTGGGCCAGTTACTCGGTGCCATTATGGATATCCGCGCCGAAGGAACTGACTCCGCCCAACTGCTCGTTATAAAGTCCAAAGATGAATTCGGCGACCTGGGGCGGGCCTTCAATGAAATGGTCCTGCAACTGAGGCAGTCGCAGGCTCAAGTGCAGAATTATACGCATGAACTGGAATTTAAGGTGGCGGAAAGCACCTCCCATCTTCAGGAGGCCAACGAAAAACTGCGGCAAGATATCCAGGTGCGCCTGCAGGCCGAGGCGGCCCTGCGCCAAACCACGCAGAAACTGCAGGCGGTGATTAACGCCGCGCCCCTGGCCATCTATGTCCTGGACCTCGAGGGTCGGCTGCAAATGTGGAACCCGGCTGCGGAACGCATCTTCGGTTGGCGGCAAGAAGAAGTCATAGGACAGCGGCTTCCCATCGTTTCCGAAGCTAAACTGGAGGAGTTCCAGGGTTTGCTCCAGCGCGCCCTGGAAGGCAAGTTGTTGTCTGACATAGAACTCACCCGCCGGAAGAAAGACGGCTCGTCCATCGAAATTAGCCTCTACACCGCGCCCTTATATGACGACCAGGGCCAGGTGGCCGGCGTCATGGCCCTGGCCGCCGACGTCACCGAGCGCCGCCGGGCTGAAGAAGAAATCCGCAAAGCCCATGACTCCCTGGAAAACGTCTTCGCCAGTTCCGCTGACGCCATTGGCACCGTGGACCGACACGGCCATATCACCCAGTGGAATAAGGCGGCGGAAGAAATGTTTGGCTATCCTTTCGAGGAGCTCCGGGGAAAACCTGGCTTTGATTTGTATGCCGACCCGGCTGAATTCCAGGTGATGGTTACACAACTGCGCCGCCGCGGCTATCTCAGAAACTATGAAATCTCTATGCGCAAAAAGGATGGCCGCGTCTTTCCCTGCAGCCTTTCCATCCGATTGCTCCGGGACCTTGACAATCGTGCCACCGGCAGTATTACGGTGGCCAGGGATCTCAGCGAATTCAAGCTGTTGGAAGTGGAACGCCAGAGGTTCAGCAAGATGGAAGCCGTGGGGACGCTGGCCGGCGGCATCGCCCACGACTTCAACAATATCCTCACCGCCATCATCGGCAACATCAGTCTGGCTATGTTGGATCTCCAGATGAAAGGGCAAGCTCGGGAAAGATTGACCGAGGCCGAACGGGCTTGCGAGCAAGCCCAGAACTTGTCACGGCAATTGCTCACCTTCTCCAAGGGTGGGGCGCCGATTAAGAAAATCGTCTCAATTAAAGAACTCGCCGCCGAATCTGCCTCCTTCGCCTGCAGCGGTTCGCGAGTCAATTACCAAACCAGCCTGCCGGATGATCTCTGGGCGGTGGAAGCAGATCCCGGACAAATCGGCCAGGTCCTCCATAATCTCGTCATCAATGCCATTCAAGCCATGCCCAGTGGCGGGATGGTGAGAATTCTGGGAGAGAATCTGGTGGTGGAGACCGGAAGTGAATCGGGGCTTGACGCCGGCAGATATGTAAAAATCTCCATTCAAGATGAGGGTATCGGCATATCGGCGGATCATCTCTCGAAAATTTTTGACCCCTATTTTACCACCAAACAGATGGGCAGCGGCTTGGGGCTGGCTACTTCTTACTCAATTATCAAGAATCACCGCGGTTATATTTCCGTGGAATCAAAAATAGAAAAAGGCACGACGTTTCAGGTGTATCTTCCAGCCAGCGACCAGAAGGTCACTCAGCAACTCCAAGAAGACCAAGAGCTGATTTCCGGGAAAGGCAAGATTTTGGTAATGGATGATGAGCCCATGGTACGTATGGTTTTGGGCAAAATGTTACTGACCATGGGCTACGAAGTGGAATCTGCCCATGACGGTGCGCAAGCAGTAGAATTGTACACCCGGGCCCAAGACACGGGAGATCCTTTTGTCACCGTAATCCTTGATCTAACCGTTCCCGGCGGCATGGGAGGCAAAGAGGTCATCGCGAGACTTTTGAAGATTGATCCCCAGGTAAAGGCCATAGTCTCCAGCGGTTATTCCGATGATCCAGTAATGGCAAACTTTAAAAGCTATGGGTTTACCGATGTTATTGCCAAGCCTTATAGGATCTCAGAACTCGATAAAATATTGAAAAAGACCCTGACTGGATGGGATAAAACCAGTTAACGATACATAGTAACATCAGAGATAAAAGCACCGTAGGGCGGGAAAGCGAAGTGCATCCCGCCTTTCACATTATTCAATCTCCAGACGCCGAACCGGATCGAGCCAAATAACGCTGGCCTCGACCGTGAATGGTCGGCGTTGACGGGCCGCCATGAACGACGCCCGTAGATTGTCAATGTGTCGGTTCAAGAGTGTCCGGCGGCGTTCCAGCCGCGTGACCGTAAAAAAAACCTGCCTCCAGGAACAAAGGCCCGTATGTAGTGCGCCCGATTTTTGTTTAATCCAATTGCTACAGGCCGGATGCGTTTCACTTCCCGCCCTACGGCTCTACGGCTCTGCGATTATACAGGTAATTTATCTTCCGTAGGGGCGGTTCGCGAACCGCCCCTACGTGGGTTGCGACCATAAAGCCAGAATTGCCTCTATGACGGCAACCTGGTATAAGACACACCCTACGCAGGAAAATTACCTTTCTGAGCCCGGATTGGTAGGAGATGATATCAGGGGATGTCGCTGAGAAACCGTGGGGCCAACTGCGGCCAGATCTGAGAGGTGCGGCAGCGGGCCGCGGCAACGATGGCCTGAAGCTGGGACAGGGCCGTGGCCTTATCGTCGTTGACCACCAGGTAGTCATACCAGTAGGCTTCTTTGAGTTCCGCCCGGCCGTTGGCAAGGCGCCGGGCCAGTTCCTCGGGCTCCAGGCCTCCCCGGCCGTGCAGGCGCCGCTCTAACTCCCCCAGGCTCGGGGGCAGGATGAAGATCAGGGTCGCCTGGGGAAATTCGCCTTTGAGGGCCCGGGCTCCCCGGGAATCCAGATCGAAGATCAGGTCCCCCCCTCCCCGGATCATATCCAGCACCCAGTCCCGGGAGGTGCCGTAGCCATAGCCGAACTGTTCGACCCATTCCGCCAGGGCGCCCGTGTCTCTCAGCCGCCGGAACTCATCCGGGCTGACAAAAAAATAGTCCTTGCCGTCCACCTCTGATGGGCGCCGGGGCCGGGTGGTGTAGGAAATGGAGAACCGGAGCCTGGCATCCGCGGCCATCAACGGTTTCAGCAGGGTAGTCTTTCCCGTCCCGGAAGGGGCGGTTATGACGAAGATTTCCCCGGGCACCTAAGTGTCCTTTTCCCCCGAGTCCGCCCGCGCCACCACCCCATGGCCGTTTAGTCGCTGAGACAGCGTTTCGGTGTGCACCGCCGACAGGATGATGTGATTGCTGTCGGTAACGATGATGGAGCGGGTCTTGCGGCCGTGAGTGGCGTCGATGAGGCGGTCGGCCTGGGTGGCCCTCTCCCGCAGCCGTTTCATGGGAGCGGAACCCGGCATGACCACTGCCACTACCCGATAGGAAATCACGGTATTGCCGAACCCGATGTTGATCAAGCGCCCGTCCATTGGTTAATCTCCCCCTTCGTCCTACTCGATATTTTGCACTTGCTCCCGGAGGCGCTCCAGGGAGCCCTTGATTTCCAGCACCGCCTGGGAGATGCCCAGATCGCCGCTTTTGGAGCCGATGGTGTTGGCCTCCCGCAGCATTTCCTGGAGCAAGAATTCCTGCTTGCGCCCCACCGGCCCCTGGCTCTCCAGGGTTTGCTGGAATTGGCTCAGATGGCTCTCCAGGCGGGCCAATTCTTCGGCCACATCCCGGCGTTCGGCCATGAGGGCCACTTCCTGGGCCAGGCGGGTCTCGTCCACCGGGCTGCCCTCGGGAAAAAGCTCCGCCAGGCGAGCTGCGACCCTCTCCCGCCAAAGTTCGGGCAACCGCGGCGCCAGGACGACTATGCGGCTCATTTCCCGGCGGATGTCCGAAAGGCTCCCGGCCAGATCGGCTGCCAGGGCCGCGCCCTCGGTTGAGCGCATCTCATCTAAAAGGTCCAGGGCCTGATTCACCGCCTGGGACAAAGTCTCCCAGGTCGCCTCCAACTCCAAATCCAGGTCCTGATTGGCCTTTTCCTTGGCCACCAACAGGTCCGAAAAATGGAGAAAATGCTCCAACTTCAGGGACTCCGGGGTGTTGCCGGCCAGCCGCAGCCGCTCCAGCACCTCCCGGACCCCGGCCACCACGCCCATATCCAGCCGCAAGGTCACGGATTTCTCTTCGAAGCTCTCCCAGGATAACTGCATATCCACCCGGCCCCGGGCCACCCGGCTCTTGATGAGCTTGCGGAACCGGTCCTCCAGGGCCCAGAAGCGCCGGGGCAGGTTGAGGGCGAGTTCCAGAAAACGGTGGTTGACACTCTTAAGTTCCACCACCCACTTCTGTGCCGCGGTTTCCACTTCCCCCCGCCCGTAAGCGGTCATGCTCTTGATCATGTTGCCATCGCCTTGAGTTGCCAGAGATATTTCTGGCGCACCAGTTCCAGCAGCGCCGGGAGCTCACCTTCGGTGTAATCCGGGTAGCTCCAGGGCAGGGACTGCCACCTCCCCTGGCCAAAGACCAGAGTTAAATCCCCGTAGATGCCTTGATCCAGATAAATGCGGTGAGGAAAAT
>JAUSOZ010000124.1 GCA_030655955.1 Deltaproteobacteria bacterium | reverse complement strand
AGAAAAGAAAATTGGTTATAGATGAGGTGAGATTGAGCGTTGCAATAGTAGCCAGGCTGCCTTATGTTATTTTGATCCGTAACGTTTAGAAAGCCGAGACGGTCTACCTTTAAAGAAGGGTTACATGAGAATCTTGCTCCTGTCCATGCCTGACACCGCCCAATTTACCGATTTTGTCACTCGTCTTCCCAACCTGGCGATCATTTCCCTGGCCGGTAATCTGCCGGGACATGAGGTTCGGGTCCTGGACCTGGTACTTTTTAAGCCGCACTTCGAGGCCGCGCTCCACCAGGCTCTATCCAGTTTACGCCCTCAGGTGGTCGGCCTGAGCGCCATGACCTTCCAATTCGCTACCCTCTTGCGCGTGGCCCGCTTGATCCGTGCCTTTGACCCAACCATTCAATTGGTGGCCGGTGGCTACCATGTCAGCCTGATGGCCCGTGAACTGACTGCGGAGGCAGAAGAGTTACCCCTGGATTTTCTGGTCCGGGTTGAAGGGGAGACCACCTTTCGGGAATTGGTAACTGAATTGGAGAAACCAGCCCCCGATCTGGGCGGCATCCTGGGCCTCAGTTATCGCCAGGGCCGGGAATGGGTCCACAATCCCAACGGCCCGCTGCTGGAGCTGGATACCCTGTCCTTACCCCGGCGTCAGGCCAGGCTGGCCAACGGCTTTTATTTTTTAGAGATGCCCATGGACGTGGCCGAAACCTCCAGGGGCTGCCCGAATAATTGTAAATTCTGTTCCATCACCCAGATGTACGGCCATACTTTCCGGCGGTTTTCCGTAGAGCGCATCATTGCCGACCTGAAGGCGATTCGAGACCAGGGTTTCAAGGCGGTGTTTTTTGTCGATGACAACATTACGTATGACATTGATCATTTTCGCCAAGTCTGTCAGGCCATTATCCGACATCAATTGAATGACTTGTGCTATCTGACTCAGGTGAGCGCCGCCGGGATTGCCCAAAATCCCGAACTGGTGGCTGAAATGGATCGGGCCAATTTTCGCATCACCTTTGTGGGATTCGAGTCCATGGATCCAAACGCCCTGAAGGGCATGAAGAAGCCCACGAGTCCGGAGCTCAACCGCCGGGCCGCAGCCCTGCTCCGGCAGCACCACATCGCCATCATCGCCGGATTAATTTCCGGGTATCCGGAGGATACCCGGGAAACCGTGACCCAGAACTGGCGCATGATTGAGGACCTCCAACCGGATTTAATCTATTCCCAGTACCTGACCCCTTACCCCAAAACCCCGGTACGCCAGGAACTCTTGGAGGCCGGCCTCGTCGTTGACGTGGATGATTATACGCAGTACGACGGCTGCCACTGTAACGTTCGCACCCGGCATCTAAGCAGGGACGAACTTTACCACCTGGTGAGAGGCTTGGGCTTTAAGAGCAACTTCAACATATCGTTGATCGTCCACAATCAATTTTTGCGGCACCATATGAAATACTTTCTGCGCAGCTTAGGCAAAGTGGTGGCCGAAGGGGTATACAATCTAACTCGTGATCTCCTCCCGAAGTTCTTGCAGCCAAGAAAACATTAATTGTATATTTAATCATTGTATCTGGAGTGGCATAGTGAGATTTGATAGAGTCCATTACCCTTGCGTGGGATATCTAACCTTAATAACTGGAACCATTCAAGGTTATCAGTATTTCAGCGCCTTGACGAAACTATAATGGCCGGCCTGGAAATCATTGCTGCGGAAGCAGGATCGGCCCTCAAAGACTTCATTGATCTGCCATGGGAGATCTATGCCAAGTACCCTCAATGGGTGCCCCCTCTGAAGAAGGACGTGCGCCGGATGTTGGACCCCCGGCGGCATCCATTCTGGGAGTTTTCCGAGCGCCGACTTTTTCTGGCTCGACGCGATTCGAAGACGGTGGGCTGGATCGCCGGCATCATCGACCGCCACTATAACGAGTTCCACGACGAAAAAATGGGCATCTGGGGATTTTTTGAATGCACTGACGATCCGGAGGCGGCGGCGGCCCTTTTTTCTGCCGTGGAAACCTGGGTACGCCAGAAGGGCATGACCTTCATCAGAGGCCCGCTTAACCCCTCGCCCAATTACGAGGCGGGGCTGCTCATTGAGGGATTCGATTATTCGCCGGTGTTGGGGATGACGTACAACCCGCCGTACTACCCGAAGTTGGTTGAATCGTGCGGTTTCATCAAAGAGAAGGACCTGTTGGCGTTCCTGATAGAAGACCCTTACCAGGTTCCCGAGTGGATGGATCGACTGGCTGAACGGCTGGGGCATAAAAAGGGGGTTCACATCAGGCCCTTCAGTCCCCAGGATCAGGACTCCGAGTTCCTGTTGATCAAGGAGATTTACAACGACTCCTGGTCGGGTAACTGGGGTTTCGTCCCCCTAAGCGAACATGAAATACGGGATATTCAAAAGGACGTGATGAAATTCGCCGATACGGACCTGGCTTTTTTCATCTATTATGAGCAGGAACCGGTCGCCGTCTGCGTGGTCTTACCCGACCTTAACCCTTTGCTCAAGCGGCTCAACGGGCGGATCGGTCTGCTGGGTTTGCTGAAGATGCTCCTATATCGGGGGGAGGTCAGGGGATTGCGGGGTTTTATCTTCGGGGTCAAGGAGAAGTATCGGCAACTGGGATTCCCCCTGTTGGCCACCCACCACCTCTATGAAATTGTCAGAACAAAAGGGAAGTATCATTATATGGAGATGGGCTGGTGCCTGGAGGACAATGAGTCGATCAACTTTTTGATCGAGGAGGCCGGGGTCAAAACCCACAAGAGATATCGCCTCTACCGAAAGTCTCTAGAAGATTAAAGGTCAAATGTTTGGCGTTGACGCGGAGGTCTGGATTTAGTGGTTGAACAACGAGCCCCCATTATCGCCTTCGTCTGGCGGCCCGAGGAGATCATCCCGGCGGTGACCCAAATGGCGCATCGAACCGGCAGCCGGGCTATCTTCGATCTTTCCCCGCTGGGGGTGGAAGCGCTGCGTCCTTTCTTGCGCCAAGCTGACCCTGCCGGCCAGGTGCGGGATATTAAGATTTCTGTTTCTGCCTTGATGGATCCAGCTTTGGGACCATGGTTGCAGGAAACCGGGGTCCAGGATATCTGGGTAGAATGCCACCCCAAGTTCTTCCCAGGCGATCCAGCCGCCGTTCTGGAGAGATTGCGGCAATTGTCGGAAACCTGCCGTTGCTTCCCGATCATCGGGGACTTAAATTTCCTGGCCGCGTTGTTGGGGCATAGTTCGGGAATCGGACGCCTCGTCCTGAAAGGCTGCGAGGCCTCTGGATTCGTGAGCGCGGAGACGACCCTGGCGCTCTATGCCGCGGTCAAGGAAATGCGGCAAGCCGCCGCGAATTCCCAGGACATCCTGATCTGGGGAGGTGTTGCCACGCCGGAGGCGGCTGCAGCCTTCCTGGCTACCGGGGCCGCCGGGATTGTCTTCGAGAGCCTCCATTGGCTGACTGACCTGGTAGCAATTGATGAGCAGCAACGCCAGCGCCTCGCAAGACTCCGCCTGGATTCCACCGATCTGGTCGGCCTGGACCTCGAGGTTCCTTGCCGCCTGTTCAACAAAGGCAACTCTCTGGCCTTCAAGGAGATCAAGGCGTTCGAGAACTCGCAGTGCGGCGCCGCGATCACCGCGGCCAGCCGCCGTGCCTTCGTAAGCCAGGTACAGGTCAAGGCCCTCCACCCGCTGGCGAGCCGTTTCAGCCCGGATGAGGTCATCCCCCTGGGGGTGGAGACTACCTTTGCGGCATCGTTTGTGGAGCGTTTTGGGGCCGGGACCGAGGAGGCCATACAGGCCTGCATGGACGAGATCCGCCACGCCTGCCGCCTGGCTGAGACGAAAAAGGATGCCTGGGTAGACAGCCCGGTGGCCCAGGAGATGGGGACTCTCTACCCCTTTATCCAGGGCGCCATGTCCTGGATCACCGAGGTCCCGGAGTTTGCCGCCATGGTTGCCGATGCCGGGGGCCTGCCCACCATCGCCCTTGGCCTGATGGACAGGGCGGCCCTGGACCAAAAGCTGGGAGGCCTGCCGGAGATCATGGGGGGGCGCCCGTATGCCGTAAATGTCGTGTCTTTGGCAGAAAACCCCTACCGTCAAGTGCATCTGGACTGGATAAAACAGCACCGGCCCCGTTTTGTGGTGATCGCCGGAGGTAATCTCTCCTTCGTCAGAGAATTGCTGGAAGGCGGCCTTGAGGTCATGTATATCGCCCCGGATGAGGCCCTGATGCGCCTCGCCCTGGAGGCCGGCGTCCGGTACGTGATCTTAGAGGGGTATGAGGCCGGCGGCCACGTGGGGCCCCACAGCACCCTCACCCTGGCTCAAATGGTGCTGAATCTGAAACGGCGCTCCCCATCTCTGTGCCAAAACTGTCGTCTGATCCTGGCAGGAGGCATCTTCAATCGGGAGACCGCCTTTATCGCCGCGGTG
Organism: Deltaproteobacteria bacterium; assembly: GCA_030655955.1. Lineage (GTDB taxonomy): Bacteria > Desulfobacterota > Desulfobaccia > Desulfobaccales > 0-14-0-80-60-11 > 0-14-0-80-60-11. The sequence continues at coordinate 1,982 of JAUSOZ010000124.1, read as the reverse complement.
CTCGGGGCGGACGCCATCCAGATGGGCACCGCCTATCTGGCCACCCGGGAGATTGTGGGAACCCGCGCCTTGACGGCGCTCTATCAGCAAATGATCCTGGAATCGCCCCCGGGGGAAACCGTGGTCTCAGGCCAGGAAACCGGGCTGCGGGTGCGATCCTTGAGGACCCCGAGAACCGCGGCGATCTTATCCCTGGAGCGGGAGTTTGCCGCGGGTCGCACGGATGAGGCCGCCTTTCGGAGGCAAATGGAGGAGATGGCCGCGGGGAGCCTGTTCGCCGCGGCCCGGGGTCTGGACCGGCCGGGCGGGGCCCCTCTTTCGGAGCAGGCTTGCCGTGAACGCGGGCAATTCATGAGTGGGGCCTGCGCCGGGGTCATCCGTAAGGTCCTGGAGCTGCAGTCCTTTCACCGCGAGATGGCCGCGGGCCCACTTGAGCTGCATCAGCCCTTTGCCGGGGCGACCGGCTCAATTCCGCCATCTCCACCCGGCCCCGGGCTTGCCGGAGAAACTCCATCCTTCGAAGTTGGCCATGGATTGCCTCGGGTTGCGCCCCAGCAAGACGCGCCTGACCGGGTGGCCATCACGGGGATGAGCCTGGTAAATGCCCTGGGGCAGAGCCCGGAGGAGGTCTGGGCGGCAAGCCTGGCCATGAAGAGCGGGATTACCCCGGTTCCGCCTTCCCGGTGGGATCACGGGCTTTATTATGATCCGCGCCCGTTCGTTCCCGACAAGACCTACTGCAAGGTGGGGGCCTTCACAGACTTGCAGATCTCCCGGACTGAACTGGGGATCCCCCCCCATGATTTCCGGACCATGACCGAGTCCACCCGGATCACCATGTGGCTGGCGGACCAGGCCATCCGGGCATCCGGCCTCCTGTCCTCAGACATCCCCCGGGAGCGCATCGGGGTCCTCATCTCCCAGAACTCGGGCGAGGCGGCGGGGAGCCTCGCCGGTATCATCATCCGGGCCAACATTTGCCACATCCTCGCTGACATTAAGAGGGCCGTTCCCCTGACGCCGGATCAAGAGAGCGCCATCGAACAGGAGATGAAGTCCGGGCGCCTGGCTCCGGACGACACCACCCTCCTGGGCCGGCTCAACTGCGCCGCGGCCGGGTTTATCTGCAACCGCTTTGGGTTCATGGGGCCCAGCTATTCGGTCTCCGCCGCCTGCGCCACCTCACTGGTCGCCCTGTACAGCGCCATCCAGATGATCAACAACGGCATCCTCGATGCAGCCGTCGTCGGAGGGGCCGAGGAGATTCTCAAGCCCTTGCATTTTCTGGAATTCTCCGGTCTGGGCGCACTTTTCGGGCTGTCCGGGAAGGAAAGGCCTCCTCACGAGGCCTCCTGCCCCTTCGATGCCGAAAGAGACGGGATGGTCCTGGGCGAAGGCGGGGGCATGATCGTCATCGAGCGGGAAAGCCTGGCCCGCGCCCGCGGGGCGCAAGTCCACGCGGTCATCACCGGTATGGGGGCGAGCAACAACCCTCTGGGCATGGTGGAGTCCTCCAGCGTTTACCAAGAGATGGCCATCCGCGCCTCTTTCCAAAGGCTGCCGTATGGGCCCGAGGCCGTGGACCTGGTGGAATGCCATGCCACGAGCACCCGGCAAGGAGACGTGGAGGAGGCCCGGGCCCTGAAGACTTTCTTCAATGGCGGCAGGCGCACCGTGATCACTTCCTTCAAATCCCAGATCGGCCACACCCTGGGCGCCTCGGGCATTAACAGCCTCATTCGCGGCGTGATGGCCATGCAGGCGGGAGTTTTTCCTCCCACCCTCAATTATCGGCATCCAGACCCGGAAATCAACCTGGAAAGATCGGGGCTTATCATCGCCCCGGAGCCGCTTACTTGGGAGGGCGGGAACGGCCGTCCCCGAAGGCTTCAGGTCAACGCCTTCGGGTTTGGCGGTTCCAACTACGTCGTGCAGGTGGAGCAGGCCATGGATGCCGCAGATACGGTCCTGGTCGCCCCCAG
>JAUSOZ010000108.1 GCA_030655955.1 Deltaproteobacteria bacterium | reverse complement strand
GAAGACCACCGGGTGATCCTGCCCACCATCGTTAACATGGACGGTTTCATCCTCACCCACGTGGTGGAAGCCCATGAAATGATGGACCAGGAAACCATCGACCGTTTCCTGCCGGACCTGGTGCCCTACCACAAGCTGGACCCCGCCAAGCCCGTGACCATGGGGGCCTTTGCCATGCCGGAACTGTTTACCGAATGCAAGATGGCCCACCATATGGCCCTGACCGGCTCTTACGGCCCCATCCTGGAAATCTGGAAGGACTGGGGTGAGCTCACCGGCCGCCACTATAAACCGGTGGAGACCTACCGCACCGAAGGGGCCAAGGTGATTATCATGATGATGGGCTCCCTGGGCCAGGTGGCCGAGGTGGCGGTGGACGCCATGCGGGATCAGGGTATCCCGGTGGGGCTAGTGAAAATCCGGTTGTGGCGGCCCTTCCCCTTCGCGGAGTTGCGCCAGGCCCTGGCCGGGGCGGAACTCGTCGTCGTCTGCGATCGGGCCCTGTCGCTCGGCGGCGCCGCCGGGCCGGTCCTGGCAGAGGTGCGCAGCGCCATGTATCCCATGGCGCACCGGCCCCATATCCTCGGGTACAACGTCGGCCTGGGGGGCCGGGACGTGCAGCCCGATGCCTTTGAGGAACTGGTGCAGCTCGCCCAGGCTGAAGTCAAGCAGGGACCCAGCCAGGAATATTATTACTACGGGGTAAGAGGCTGATGGAAAAATTTGGTTCGGCGGAAAGCACGAAATTCGATACGTACGCCTCGCGCATGATGCCCCGGGATGAATTCTTCACCTCGGGCCATCGGTCCTGCCAGGGCTGCGGCGAGGCCCTGGCCGTGCGGTGGGCCTGCAAGGCCATCGGCAAAAACGCCATCATCGCCCACGCCACCGGCTGTATGGAGATCGTCTCCTCGGGCATGCCCCAGACCGCCTGGATGCATCCCTGGATTCACGTGGCCTTTGAAAACACCTCGGCGGTGGCTTCCGGCATCGAATCGGCCCTGAGGGTCCTGGAACGCAAGGGCAAACTCAAAGGTCCCATGCCCAAGATCGTGGCCATGGGGGGCGACGGCGCCACCTTCGACATCGGCCTCCAGTCCCTCTCCGGGGCCCTGGAACGGGGCCACAACTTCACCTACCTCTGCTGGGACAACGAAGCCTATATGAACACCGGCATCCAGCGTTCCAGCGCCACCCCCTTCGGGGCCATGACCACCACGTCCCCTCCCGGCAAGCTGAGCTTCGGCCAGAGCACCTGGAAGAAAGACATGGTGGCCATTGCCGTGGCCCACGGCATTCCGTACGTGGCCACCGCCTCCCCGGGATACCTCTTCGATCTGTACTTCAAGGTGAAAAAGGCCGTGGAGACCCCAGGGCCGGCTTATATCAATATCCTGTCCGTCTGCCCCACCGGCTGGCGCAGCGCCACGGACCTGACGGTGCGTCTGGCCCGGCTGGCTACCGAAACCGCGGTCTTTCCCCTGTTTGAAGTGGTGGACGGCAAGTACCGGATGACCGTGGAGCCCCCTAAAATCAGACCGGTCCGGGATTACCTCAAACCCCAGGGCCGCTTCCGGCACCTCCGGGACCCCGAGGTGGAATTCATCCAGAAGCAGACTATGGCCAGATATAAGCTGCTGCTGGAAAAATGCCAGTCGCCCTTTCCGGAATTCGCCCCGGTCCACCTGCGTGAAGGATGATGACCATGACCGACCCAGAACGACTTGAAACCATCATGTCCCGTTATGAGGGAGTGGCTGCGGATCTGATCCCTGTGCTCCAGGATATTCAGGACGATTGTAACTACCTCCCCAAAGACGCCTTGAAAATCGTGGCCGGTCGGCTTAACGTCCCCCTGACTCAGGTCTATAGCGTGGCCACTTTTTACAAGGGCTTTTCTCTCGAGCCCCGTGGGGTGCACCACGTTCAGGTCTGCCGGGGTACTACCTGCCATCTGCATGGAGGCACGCGCCTCCAGGAAGGGGTGATCCGGCGCCTGGGCATCGAGCCGGGCCAAACCACCCCGGACGGGCAGTTCTCCCTGGAACAGGTGAAGTGCGTCGGCAAGTGCGGTGCGGCTCCCGTATTGGCGGTAGGTGAAGATTATTTCGGTGAGGTGGGGGTCGATGGTGTGACCAAGATCCTCAGAACTTACCGCAAACCCAAATAGAGATGACGATATGTCCAAGATTGAATTTCCCCTGGTAACCCGAAACCTAGGGGCTATTGATCCCGAGTCCCTGGAGGCTTATGCGGCCGTCGGCGGTTACGCTTCCCTGAAGCGGGCCCTGACGGAGATGACTTCCGAGGCGGTTCTGGAGGCGGTGGATAAGTCCGGCCTGCGGGGCCGGGGCGGCGGCGGCTTCCCCACCGGCCGCAAATGGCGCTTCTGCCGGGAAGCTCCGGGCGAGCAGAAATTTATCATCTGCAACGGCTCCGAGGGCGACCCCGGCGCCTTTCTGGATCGGGCGGTGATGGAGGGCGACCCCCACGCCATCGTCGAGGGCATGGCCCTGGGCGCCTATGCCATCGGCGCCGGGCAGGGTTTTATCTACGTCGGCCACGAATATCCCCTGGCCGCCACCCGGCTGCGCCAGGCCATCACTGCCGCCCGGGAGCAGGGTTTCCTGGGCGAAAAGATTCTGGGTACGCCCTTCAGCTTCGATATCCAGGTGCGCCGGGGCGCCGGCGCCTACGTCTGCGGTGAAGAGACCGCGCTCATCAATTTTATCCAGGGCAATATCGGCGAGCCCCGCAACCGTCCGCCCTATCCGCCCCAGAAGGGCCTTTGGGGCCAACCCACGATCATCAATAACGTCGAGACCTGGGCCAATGTCCCGGTGATTATCAATAAGGGCGCCGAGTGGTTTGCCGCCATCGGCACCAAAGACAGCAAGGGTACCAAGGTCTTTTCCGTCGCCGGCAGGGTGAAAAAACCCGGGATCGTGGAGGTGCCCATGGGGACGCCCTTGCGCCAAGTCATCTTTGACCTGGGCGGCGGCATCAAGAAAGACCGGGAGTTCAAGGCGGTTATCACCAGCGGCCCCGGCGGCGGGGTCCTGCCCAAGCAGTTCCTGGATATACCCGTGGAGTTCGAGAGCTTCCAGGCCGCCGGCGGCAACCTGGGCTCCGGCAGTATGGTGGTCATGGACGACGGCTGCTGCATGGTGGATGTGGCCCGCTATTTCCTGGAGTTCTCCCATGAAGAATCCTGCGGCAAATGCACTCCCTGCCGGGAAGGTACCAAGCAACTGCTGAAGATTCTCACCGAGATCACCAAAGGCAACGGCACGGAAGAGGACCTCGGCCTGATGGAAGAGTTGTGTGCCACCATGGCGGCGGCCTCCCTCTGCGGCCTGGGCCAGAGCGCCGTGAACCCGGTGCTCAGCACCCTCAAATACTTCCGGGAAGAATATGAGGCCCACGTCCGGGAGAAAAAATGCCCGGCCCTGGTCTGCCGGCCCCTGCTGAAATACACCGTTGATCCGGAAACATGCACCGGTTGCCTGGCCTGCCTGCGGGAGTGCCAGGTGGGAGCCATCACCGGAGATGTCGAGGAACCCCAGGAAATCGATCAGGAACTCTGTGTCAAATGCGGCATGTGCCACGCGGTCTGCAAATTCGACGCAGTTAAGGTAGAGTCATGAAAAACGATTCAGTGAGTCTGACCATTGACGGCAAACCGGTCCAGGTTCCGGCGGGGACCTCTCTCCTGTTGGCGGCCAAAGAAAATAATATCGACATTCCGACCTTGTGCTACCACCCGGAGCTCAAGCCCGAGGGCCACTGCCGCCTGTGCGTGGTGGAAATCGGCGAGGCCCCCCGCACCCGCCTGGTGAATTCCTGCACCTACCCGGCCGAGCCCGGTCTGGTGGTCGCCACCGCCTCGGAGAAAGTCCTGGCCTCCCGGCGCATGGTGCTGGAACTCCTCCTGGCCCAGGCGCCGGCGGCAGAACACCTCAAGGAGATGGCCGCGGCCATGGGCGTGTACGAAACCCGCTTTGCCAAAGGTGACCCGGCGGCCCGGTGTATCCTGTGCGCCCAGTGCGTCCGTACCTGCCGCGAGGTGGTGGGGGTAAGCGCCATTTCCATGGCCTACCGCACCCCCAAAAAGAAGGTGGCCACCCCCTTCGCTGAGCAGTCCGAGGCCTGCATCGGCTGCGGCTCCTGCGTCTTTATCTGCCCCACCAACACCATCGCCTATACCGAAAAGGACGGCATCCGCACCGTCTGGGGCCGGAAATTCGAACTCCAGCCCTGCAACAAATGCGGCAATTACATCGGCCCCAAGGCCCAACTGGAACACTGGGCCAAACTCACCGGCGACCCGGTGGAGAGTTTTTACGTCTGTAAGGATTGCCGGTAAAGATTTGGGGGAGGACCGGGGGCAATAATGCCCCCGCCCTCCCCCAAACC
>JAUSOZ010000096.1 GCA_030655955.1 Deltaproteobacteria bacterium | reverse complement strand
CTATCCGGCCGAGTGGCGCCAGGCTTTCAACCGCAAGGTCAGTGAGGCCCGCCGGTTCCTGAACGACAATACCTTTGACTTTGTGCTGGAGTGGGTGCGTTGCTCCCCCAAGGGCCGGATGGCCAAAACTATGGAGCGGCTGGAGCAGTTCAAGGGCGAGTACCTGGCCCTGGCCGACGAGTTCTGCGAGAAGTACGACAGCATCCGGGAAGATTGGAAGGCTTTCTGTGAGTTGAAATGGCCCGGTTCATGGGAAAAGATGGCTCCCCATTACCCGGCCAACTCGCAGGTCCTGCGGCGCAAGTTCGATATGTTCTGGACCATCACCGAGATCAAGGCGGCCGAGCCCCCGACCAAAACCAGCAGCCAGGAAATCCTGGAGGCTTACAGCAGGGCCAAGGCAGAGTTGGAATCCAAGTGCAAAGAGGCCGTCGAGCTGGCCTTCCTGGATTACCAGAAGCGCATCCTGGAGGTGGTCACCGGCCTTTCCGTTTCCCTGAAAGATGGGAAGGTGATCAGAACCGAATCTTTGGAGAAGGTCCGCAAGCTGCACGACTGGGCCCGGGAGATGAACATCTTCGGTTACAAGCCTATCGAGGAAGAGCTGGCGAAGCTGAAGGCTGGCCTGGACGGAGTGGATATCCAGTCCCTCAAGGACAACGACGGTCTCAAGATCCAGTTGGCCGGCCTGGCTGACCAGGTGGCAGCGGTAGCCTCCAAGGTGGAGGACGTGACCATGGTATCGAAGTCCTATCGCCGCATGATTGACCTCTCTTAAAATGAACACCCATCGCAACATGGGACTCCTTGCACGAGGGGCGGCCCCAAAGGAGGCGAACATTGCAAACCAGTAATTTCTCCCGGGCTGGCCGGGACCCTTCCATCAAATGCGTATCAATCGCTCTTTACGCTCCTCGGGGTTACCCCAAGGTGCGCCGTTACCCGGCCCTGGCCCCCACCCGGCAAATGCTCAAGATGGGTGAGGCTGAGTACCGGGCAGCCTATCAAGAAATCCTGGATCGCCTGGACCCCCGGAAGGTTTATCAGGAGCTGGGGGAGGATGCCGTTCTGCTCTGTTGGGAGAAGCCGGGGGAGTTCTGTCACCGGCGCCTGGTGGCTGAATGGCTGGAGAAGCATCTGGGGGTGGAGATCCCGGAGTACGTGCCCCCGGGGAAGCAGGAGAATCTCTTTAAATAAAAACATCTTTTTTGGAGGTAAGACGATGAGCGCACCACAGTATCCCGGTACCATCGAATTTCCGGCAAAGTTCATTGAAGGAGAGATCAAGGAACTACTGGCGGGACATTACGAGGTGCGGTTTAAGGAACCGGACCCGCGGGAGCAGGACCATGAGCTTGAGCTTCAAGATACGGTTTTTGATGAAAGCGAAGTCAAGATCGTGGATGGCATTTTCTTCTTTCACGACGGCGAGGCACGATACGGGGAATTTTACGAACTGGAAGACCTCCTGGTTAAAAAGGGCGTCCCGTTCGACCGTGAAAGCGGCATGGATTGGAACGCTCCCCCGGCAATCAGGATTTTCAGGCCAGGGCCACCCGTTATCGATCACACCGATTCAACCCCGGATAGCTATGATGAGGTGGTCAGCGTGAGGGAAATCCGGGAGAGGCTCAGTGGGAAACAGGAAGAGGGCGACGATGTGGGGCTAACTGCCTATAAAAAGCTCATTGACCTTCTGGCCTTTCTGGATAATCAATTCCCAGCCTACCCGCCCCTGGCTGACTATGTGACGGAGGCCGACCATGCCTAACCTGATCATGACCAATAACGAGAGGGCCGCAATCGGAGAAAAGGCGGTCCTGGCGGTCTTCCGGGATGACATTGAATCCGGCGGCATCGACCTGGGCACTGGTATCTACGACCTGGTGGCGGACCTGCTGCACCTGGCCCGGGAGAACGGCATCGAACCGGATTACATCATCCACATGGCGCAGATGCACTTTGACGCTGAGGTGGAGGAGGAGGCTGGATTATGAGAGCTCACGGTAGGAATGGCACTTTTGAAGTTCATGAAACTTTGGTTTCTGGCTCTGTTCCGGGGACCTGTTTTGTTGACCTGTTAGCCAGAAGAAGCACTGCCAAAAGCCCACCGGCTTTTGTTCAAGGAACCAAGGCCGAGTTGATCCAGTGGCTGCAAGACACCTTGGACGAAGTGGAGAGAATAAAGGAGGCGGCGA
>JAUSOZ010000095.1 GCA_030655955.1 Deltaproteobacteria bacterium | reverse complement strand
AGGAGGATGCTGTCCGGGATGCCGATCTTGCCGATGTCGTGCAGCAGGGCGCCCCGGCGCAAATGCTCCAGTTCCTGGCCCGACACTCCCAGGCGTTGGCCCAGGCGCATGGTCATCTCGGTGACCCGCTCACAGTGGCCCCCGGTTTCGTAGTCCCTGAGTTCCGTGGTCCGGGCCAGGCCTTCCAGGGTGGCGTCGTAGGCCAGGGCCAGGTTCTGGTGCGAGCGCCGCAGATCATTGAATAGAGCGGCATTGTCAATGGCGATGGCAGCCTGCCCGGCCAGGGCTTCCAGAAATTCCAGGTCAACGGCATCGAATTGGACCCGGGTGCGGCAATAGGCCTCCAGGACGCCGAGATTTTTCCCCGAGGATACCAGAGGTTCGGCCAGGTAGCTGACAAATCCCTGGGCCAGCATGGCCTGGACGTGGGGATTGTCGCCGGCCGCCGCGGACAAATCCGAGAGGCGCACGCCCCGGCGATCCCGCAGGGCCTGGGCCACCAGACAGGGGTCCCCCAGGGACACCTGGGAATGGATGAGCTGATTCGTATCCAGGCCGCGGCTGGCGGTATGCTCCAGGAGGTTGGCGTGGGGGTTGAACAGCAGCACCGCCGTCGCGTCAAAACTCAGATGGCTGAGCACCTGCTCCAACAGCACATCCAGGGTGACCCTGAGGTCGGTGGCGCCGGAGATGGCCAGGTCGATTTTGCGCAGCGCCGACAACTGCCCCAGGCGCTTCTGGGTTTCCTCTATCAGGCGGGCGTTCTCCAGGATCGCTGCGGCGATGCGGGCAAAGCTGTTGAGGATTTCCACCCGCTTGGGGGTGAAGAAGTCTGCCTGACCGCTATAGACTATGAGGGCGCCGAAGGGCTCGGCTCCCTGGGTGATGAGGGGCAAGGCGCTCACGGCCCGATAGCCCTTTTCCTCAACCGCGGCGCGCCAGGGGGCAAAGGAGGGGTCGGCAGCGATGTCGTTGATGACCGCCGGGACGCGGTTGCGGATGGCCCGGCCCACGGGGCCCCGGCCCAGGGGGGAGTCGTCATGGCGGATCTCCACCTTTTCTAGATAATCGGCGGTGTCCCCGGCCCAGAACAGGGGCTGGACCACGCCCCCGGGGGCGGCCTGCCCCAGCCACGCCAGCCGGAAGTCAAATGCCTCCACCAGGAGTTGGCAGATCTCCTGGGCTACGTCCCGGGAGTGCCGGACCTGGGCGATCTTTTCGATGCCGGCGACCAGCAGGTTCAGAGATGAGAGCGTGCTCCGGACCTCCACTTCGGCCCGCTTGCGCAGCAGAGGTTCCACCATCGTCGCCGCCAGGGTTTCCACTACCTCCCGGTCTTCTGGGAGGTAGCCCCCCGCCTTGTTGGCCAGGCCGATCATCCCCATGGCGCGGCCCGCCTCCTTCAGGGGCACCCCGAGAAAGGCGGTGAGGGGCGGATGGTCCGGCGGCGTGCCGACGCTATTGGGGTGGGACGCCGGGTCGTTGGCCAGGAGGGACCGCCCCTCAGCCAGCACCTTGCCGAACAGCCCCCGCAGTTCCATGTCATTAATCAGCCGAGGCACGTTTTCATCCGTAATGCGGCAGGCGGCCCAGCCCGGATCGCTCATGCTGAGGGTGTCCAGGCGGCCCCGGTGGTTCAATGAGCCGATGAAGCCGAAGGCGCTGCCGGTGATCTCCTCCGCCACCTTCAGGCAGGTGCGGGCCAGTTCTTCTTCGGTGTCGCTGGTGAGGGCCTCATGGAAGATCCGGTTGATGCCCGCCAGCAAAGCGCCTTGCCGGACAATGCGCTCCTGGTCCTGCTGGCGCAGCTCTTCCCGCACCGTTAGGGCCGTGGCCATGTCGCCAAAGGCGTGGGCCAGCTGCCCCAGTTCCCCGGACCCGGCCCCCAAGGCGATGGGAGCGCTGAACTCACCGGCAGCAATGCGGCGGGTGGCCCCCACCAACTCGTTAACCTGGCGCATGACGAAGAGGTAGCCGAAGCCCCAGGCCATGCCAAAGGCCAGGAGCCCCACCCCCCCCAGGGCCAGCAGGTTGATGGCCAGCTTGCGGTTGGCGGCGGCACAGATTGTTTCCATGGGCACCCGGGCATAGACATAGCCGGCCATGGGTCCCTCTCCCAGGCGGGAAAAGGCGTAAATCTGGTCACGGCCGTCCTGCCCCCGGGCCTCCACCACTCCCTCTCTGGCTGTCTCTGCCTTCAGGAGCTTAAAGATTGCCGTATCCCGGACTTTCTTGCCCACCCACTGCCGGGCCTGGGGATAGTGGGCCATGACGGTGCCGTCCGCGGCCACCAGGCTGACGCGGCAGCCGTTGTTCAGGCCCATATCCTGCACCATCCCCTTGATCCAGTCCAGGGAGAGGGCGGCATAGAGCACCGCCACCTTCCGGCCCTCGGGGTTAAGTACGGGGTAGGCCACATTGAGGGTGGCCTGGCCGGTGATCCGCCCCATGATCAACTCAGCCCCGGCAAAATCCCGGGTTGCATCGGCCTCTTTAAAATAATGGCGGTCGGCGATGTTAAGGGGCCGGGTGAAGGGCAGGCCACTGGCAAAGATCCGGCCGTCAGGGGAGGCGGCCCCCAGGTTGGCGTAGATTTGTTGCTGCTCCATAATTTTGGCCAGCAGCCGGGACAGGGCCGGACCGTCCTGTCGTTCCACCTCCGGGGTGGCGGCCAGGGCGGTGAACAGTTGCCGGGCCTGGCGCCCTTGATCATCCTGCCAGGTGGAGACCCGGGCGGTCAGACTCTGGAGGTCCTGGCGGACCCGGGCCTTTTCTTCCCGGAGCATGTCCAGATGCTGGTACAGAAACAGCCCCAGGAGGGGCAGTATGGTCAGGAGGCCAGTGAGAATGATGCGGAACCGGAGACTGTTGAATAGCGACTTCATGCCGAGGTATCCTTTGGCAGGGGGGCGGGGAGCCTTTAAGGGTTTTTATCGGCTAATTTGTCCTTATGCTTAAATTTATTTTCAAGGATTATATTACTCAATTATGGATAGCGCCAGGGCGCCAGAATTATGCCGGCAGGCTCATCCCGTCAGGGCGCGGCGTCGCAGGCTCCCGCCAACACCTCACAGGTATCGCCGTGGTCTTGATCGAGAGCCGCTGCCTGGGGACAAACCCGTGAAGGCTGATATTGGAGAAGTCATCCCGGACCATCGGCCAGGCCGCATTGATTTTCCATCTGAGAACCCCACGCCAGCCCTGCCCCCTAGGAGTGGGACAGCGGCAGAGGAGAAAATACCTGCACCTGCCGCCTCCGGGCCTGGCAATCGGCTATCTCACCATCTGGCTGTGAGAGGCAATATTCAAGAATAGCGCGTAGCTTGCCCCTGTCCGCACCGTCTCTATATAGTCCATATAATGGGCATAACGCCATAGGTTCTTGGTGGGGGGGAGGGCCGGTAGTGCGGGGTGGAGGAAATGCCGCGCCTCAGGCGGAACCTGGCTTGAAAAGGTCCAGTGGGCGGGGGCGCGGCCAGGGGCCGGGGTTTACTTAAACCACGACGGCAGAAACGCCGGTTCGGGGTAGGGGAGAGACAGATTGCTCAGGGACTCTTCGGTTTCCTGGCCCAGGAGGAGGCGCAGCAATGAGAACCCTTCCTTTTCGGCGTAGACGGCTTTCACCTTGCCCTTGATGCCGCCCAGGCGGCCGGCGCGTTCGATGGCGTCGGGGAGGTTGCCGAACTCGTCCACCAGGCCCGCCTTTTTGGCTTCCTCGCCGGTGTAGATCCGGCCTTCAGCCAGGGTTTTCAGCCGGGCCAGGGGAATCTTGCGGTTGTGGGCTACGTCGCTGACAAACTGCTGGTAGATGTTGTCAAGGAAACCCTGGAGATAGGCCTTATCTTCCGGGCTCATGGAGCGGAAGGGCGAGCCCACGTCCTTGTAGCGCCCGGCCTTGAGGTTGAAGAAGTCCAGCCCGATCTTCTTGGTCAGGCCCTCGACGTTGGTGAACTGCATGATGACGCCGATGCTGCCGGTGATGGTGCCCCGGTTGGCCATGATGAGGTTGGCCCCCGAGGCGATGTAGTAGCCCCCGGAGGCGGCCACGGTCCCCAGGGAGGCCACGATCTTCTTCTTGGTGCGGATCTTCTCCACCTCCCGGAGGATCTCCTGGGCGGGCCCCACGGCGCCGCCCGGGGAGTTGATCCGGAGCACGATGGCCTTGATGTTGTCGTCGTCCCGGTAGCGGTCCAGTTGCTTGATGGCGGTGCGGGAGTCGGTGAGCAATCCCTTGATTTCCACCACCCCTACCCGCTCCTGGGGGCTGAAGAAACTGCCCTTGCCCAGGAGCGCCAGAACTATCCCGGACAGTCCCAGGAAAAAGAAGACCACCAGGGTCGTGACCAGGCAACCGGTCCACAGAGAGCGTGATTTCATGAGGCCTTAGTCGTTGTCCTTGCCCTGTTTTTCTTCCAGGGTTTCCCGAATCAGGTCACCGATGTTGGTGGTGGCCTCGGTGCGGGAGTGCATGTAATCCCGGTAATGGGATTGCTCCTCATCGGTCTCCAGTTTCCGGATGCTCAAGCCGATGCGGCGTTCCGTGGCCGAGGCGTGAATCACCTTGGCCCGGATCAGGTCTCCCACCTGGAGGGCCGCCATTTTCTGCTTATCCCGGCTCTGCTCCGAGATGTGGATGAGGCCCTCGATGCCTTCCTCCACCTCGACGAAGAGGCCGAAATCGGTGATGTTGGTGATGGGGCCGGAGACGATGGAACCCATGGGGAACCGCTGGTCGATGGTCTGCCAGGGGTTGTCGGCCAGATCCTTGACGCTCAAAGAGAAGCGCTCGTTGTCCTTGTCGATGTAGAGGACCTTGGCCTGGATCACCTGGCCCTTCTTGAATAACTCGGAGGGGTGCTTAAAGCGCTTGGTCCAGGAAATGTCGGAGATGTGCACCAGGCCGTCGATGCCTTCATCGATGCCGATGAAGATGCCGAAGTCGGTGATGTTCTTGATTTTGCCTTCGATCACCGAGCCCACCGGATATTTTTCCCCGATGACTTCCCAGGGATTGGGCTCCACCTGTTTCAGGCTCAGGGAGATGCGCTTGCGCTGGGGTTCCACTTCCAGGACGGTGGCTTCCACCACGTCGCCCACGCTCAACACCTGGGAAGGATGGCGCACCTTGCGGGTCCAGGACATCTCGGATATGTGGATAAGCCCTTCCACGCCCGGCTCCAGTTCCACAAAGGCCCCGTAATCGGTAAGGCTGACCACGCTGCCGGTCACCCGGCTGAGCAGGGGGAATTTCTCATCCACCACGCTCCAGGGATCCGGCGTGAGTTGCTTCAGCCCCAGGGAAATGCGCTCTTTCTCCAGATCGAAGCTCATGACCTTGACCATAATGGTATCGCCCACCTTAAAGAGATCGGCAGGATGGCGCACCCGGCCATAAGAGAGGTCGGTGATGTGCAGCAGCCCGTCCAGACCGCCCAGGTCGACGAAGATACCGTAATCGGTGATATTTTTGACCACCCCCGGCACGATCTTGCCCTCTTCCAGAGAGGCCAGGAGAGTGGTTTTGGCTTCGTTTCTCTCCTTTTCGAGCAGGGCCCGCCGGGAAAGGACGACGTTGCGCCGTTTGCGGTTGAATTTCAAGACCTTGAAGGTATGGCGCTGGCCTATGAGATGGTCGGTATGGCGCATGGGCGCCAGGTCAACCTGGGAGCCGGGCAGGAAAGCGATGATGCCTCCCAAGTCCACGGACAGGCCCCCTTTGACCTTGGCCACGATGGTGCCCTCTACTTCCCCATCGTCGTTGTAGGCCGAACCGACCTCTTCCCACACCTTGATCTTGGAGGCTTTATTCTTGGAGAGCATGAGCGCGCCTTCTTCATCTTCGCGGCTCTCCATCAGGGCTTCCACGTCATCCCCCACCTTGGCGGTGACTTCCCCCTCGGGGGTGGTGAATTCGTGGATGGGGATCTGGCCTTCGGACTTATAGCCGATGTCCACCATGACGTAATCCTTGGTGATGGACACGATGCGCCCTTTGACGACTTCCCCTTCCTGGACTCGCCTCAAGCTCTCTTCGTAGAGTTCGCTCATGGACTCCATATCCTGCATCTCGGCGGCTTCTGCCGCGGATGCGGAATCTGGTTCCGAGGTTGCGACCTCTGCGGTCTGCAGCCGGTCTTCATCAAGTTCCTCCGGCTGGGTGTGGTTAGTCAGTTCGTTGTTTTCCATACCGTCCATGTTAGCCCCCTTAGACAAGTTTACTTGGTTTAGATTCCAACCTGCCGGATCAATGCCTCTGATCCTGGCCAGGCACTGCTGTAACACTGCTTCGATGCTCAAATCGGTAGTATCGATGACGCAGGCGTCCTCGGGGACGCAGAGCGGCGCCTCTATCCGAGTTTCGTCCCGCAGGTCCCGGGCGGCGATGTCCGCCATCATATTGACCAGCGAGGGCGGATCGCCTGCCCCCTGCCACTCCCGGCGCCGGCGCTCCGCCCGGGTGGCCAGGGCCGCAGAGAGATAAAATTTATGGGTGGCTCCGGGAAAGACCACGGTGCCCAGGTCCCGGCCTTCGGCCACCACCGCGCCGTTTTCGGCCAGATGGCGCAGCCGGTCTTTGACCCACCGGCGCACCAGGGGCTGCGCCGCCAACCGGGAGGACTCCCGGGTTACCATTGGAGTCCTGAGGCCCTGGCTCACCTCGGCGCCGTCGATCACCAGGTGAAAGCCCCGGGAATCGGCGGTCAGCTCCGGGGCGAAGCCCGCCAGGAACTCTTCCAGGATCGAGTCGCGGTCCAACTCCAGTCCCAGCTGCTGGGCCTGCCAGGCCACGGCCCGATAGAGGGCGCCGCTGTCCAGGTAGAGGTAACCCAGGGATTGGGCCAAGAGGCGGGCCAGCGTGCTTTTGCCGGCCCCGGCCGGACCGTCGATGGTGACGATTCCCCGACTACCCACTCAGTTGCCCGACCCCAGTACCTTTTGTAACGCTTCAAGGAAACGCCGGTTTTCCGCCGGCAGTCCCACGTTGACTCGGATATATTCGGGGAAACCGTAGGCGTCCATGGCCCGGATGATGACCCCTTGCCGCAGCATGGCCTGAAAAACTTCTTGGCCTAAACGGGGGACCCGGATGAGCATGAAATTGGTCTGGCTGGGGATAAACGGCAGCCCGAGGCGCGCCAGTTCCCGATAGAGCAGGTCTTTGCCTTCCAGCACCAGTTCCCGGGTCCGGGCTAGAAAATCGACGTCCTGCAGGGCCGCCCGGGCGCCCGCCTGGGCCAGGGAGTTGACGTTGAACGGCATCCGGAGGCGGTTGAGGTAGTCCATCAATTCGCTGGGGCCGAAGCCGTAACCGATGCGCAGGCCCGCCAGCCCATAGGTCTTGGAAAAGGTGCGCAACCCCACCAGGGGGCGGTCTTCCGTCAGATATTCCAGGCAGTGCGGAACCTGGGGGTCGTCGGCAAAGTCAATATAGGCCTCATCCAGGACCACGGTGGCGGTGGCGGGGACCGCGGCCAGAAAGTCTTCGAACTCCTGGCGGTTAAACGCGGTGCCGGTGGGATTGTTGGGGTTGTTCAGGATGATCAGCCGGGTTTGGGCCGTGACCGCCTGGGCCATGGCCTTGAGGTCCACCCGCATCTCTTTTAACGGCACCGGACGGAAAAATCCGCCCACGGCCTGGGTCAGGAGACCATACATCAAAAAGGTGTGGGTGGTGCTCAGCACCTCGCCCCCGTGCGGCACCAAGGCCCGGACCAGCAGGTCCAGGACTTCATCGGAACCGTTGCCCAGGATCAACTGCTGGGGTGCCAAACCGTGGTGCCGGGCCAGGTCTTCCTTGAGATAATAGGCGTGGCTGTCGGGGTAGCGGTGCAAGCTCCCGAGGTGGTCCCGGATGGCGGCCAGGGCCAGGGGCGACGGCCCCAGGGGATTTTCATTGGATGCCAGTTTGATGGCATCGGTGAGTCCCAGTTCTCTTTGCAGTTCTTCTAGCGGTTTGCCGGCCTGGTATGGCGTAAGTTGGGTGAGGTGGGGCAAAATGAGAGAGGCAAAAGGGACGCTGGCTGTCATATAAAGTAATTACCAAGGGTTCCCGGAGCCTGGGGAGGCTGGGGTAAAGGGAAAAAGAGAAAAGAGGACTGCTGTAGCAGGCGCTAGGTTGATGGAAATCTCAGACCAGACTCCCTCGCCGGGACTACCGGGGTCGCGGGCGGGTTTGTCTCCTTTACCCTAATTCGGCTTTGATTTAAACCGGTTACTCTTGGACCCAACTCCTTTGGTGTCGAATTTTTCCTGATTATTGACTTAACTTTAATTTTATACTCTAAGTTGCTAAGAAAATCAAGCGATTTCCGGCCCGGATGGCAAAGTTCCCGCCCTCCCTTGGGGCCGAGAGGCGTCCGTTACCGCAGGTGAAGCTATAAACAACGTTCTAGATTTTACGCGACGAAATCAAACATCGCTTACTATTTACTGTTAAATATTCCTAATTTCATGGAAATATAAAATAAATATGCTTATAACGTAGATGATAGCTATAAGAAAAATAATAAGCATGATAGTTAATAATATTAAAAATATGAGAGACATAAATCTCACATCCGAGGCTCGCAATTCATCATGCCATTTTATATAAGCATATTTCATTGCTATTAAGCTTATTAAGGTAAAAATGAGCCATATAAAAAAATGGTCAATAATATAAAACACTATCGTGAAGAATAAGTTGTTCAGCATTTTTATGGGCTTAATCCGAGATTATTCGAGCAATTGAGCGGGCTTGGTAAAGAATATTTTATTGACTTCTTTCCCGGTGGGTAAACTTTAAAATGATTTTTTTGTCGTCCGCCGACCTGCTGGTGGAGAGCATGATAGCATAATTATTTTGTAAAGCTAAATTCAGGCAGATATTACTCGGAGCATAAAATTATTGCATTTTCAATCCGCTCTGTGGGGGCGGTGCGCTTGAGATGCCCCCACGGGAACTTTTCGAAGCAGTGTTGGGTAAAACCGGGCCTGGCAGGTTTTTCTCCGGGGGCGGCCCTAAGGCGTTGACCCGGGCCGCCAATCTTGTTAGGGTAGATCAAGGTTGGCAGAGGGGGGTCACCATGCTGAAAGCGAATCTCTACGTGGATAGAATCGACATCGCCCCGTACCTGACCCCGGAGGAATGCCGCGGGCTGGGGGGGCCCGATTGTGCTCGGGTGGCGGCCCGGCTCCTGGATGGGAGCTTGAAGCCCGAGGACTGGGTCGGCCTCAGCCCCGCCCGGCGCCAGGCCTTGTCCCTGGCGGTCAAGGCTTTAGAGGTCCTGCCGGTGGTGCAGTCTCTGGAGCTGCCCCGGCCGGTGCCGCCGGATCTGTTCGAGATCAACGAGCCCGGACCCGAGGCGCCGCTCCTGGTCACCGGCAACAGCGAATTCACCCTGGCGGTGGTCACCGGGCTCCTGGCTCTGACCATCAGCCCTTTTTACCTGCTGTTGGTGGATACCCGGGGCGACACGGTGGACATGTCCATGGTCTACCGCAGCTTCACCCCCCAGCGCCTGGATCAGGGCCTTACCGCCCACGGCCTGGCGGAAAAGGTCAGGCGCCGGCAGCTCATCATCCCCGGGGTGGTGGCCCCCCTGAAAGAGGAACTGGCCGCCTACACCGGCTGGGATATCCGGGTGGGGCCCATCTGCGTGGCGGAGTTGCCCCTGTTCCTGGGCGAGGCCGACTGGCAGCCGCCGGAGGAATCCTGACTGGGGCCCAGGAAAATTTTTAGCCAACGGTTGCCTCTCCCCCCGGGAAGCCTTACTATTGAAGAAATTGCGCGTACAGAGGGGCGGTTGATGAAGACGATCCTGGTGGTGGATGACGACGAGGCGATCCGGACTCTTTTGCAGGAAGAGTTGGAGGACGAAGGCTATAAGGTATTGATCGCCACCAATGCCCGGGATGCCTTGAAGATGGTGGCAGCCGAAGCCCTGGACCTGGTTATTTTGGACATCCGCATGCCGGGCATGGACGGGCTGGAGGCCCTGCCCCGCATCCTGGGGATCAAAGAGGGCCTGCCGGTAATAATGAACACCGCCTATTCCCAGTATCAGGACAGCTTCATGAGCTGGGCCGCGGACGCCTACGTGGTGAAGTCTTCCGATCTCACGGAACTCAAAGCGAAAGTTAAAGAGCTGGTAAATAGATGACGGACTTGTTGAAGAAACTCACCACCATTATCATGGCCGGGGGCAAGGGCGAACGCCTCTTTCCCCTGACCCGGGACAAGGCCAAACCGGTGATCACCTTCGGGAGCCTTTACCGGATCATCGACTTTACCCTGTCCAACTGCCTCAATTCCGGCATCCGCCGCATCTACGTGCTCAGCCAGTACGGCAGTTTTTCCCTGGACCAGCACCTGCGCCAGGCCTGGGACATCATGCACCCGGACCTGGGGGAGTACATTTACTCCATGCCCCCCCAGCAGATCATGGTGAGCCGCTGGTATCGGGGCACCGCCGACTCCATCTTCCAGAACCTCAACCTCCTGGAGGCCGAGCGCCCGAAGCATGTGTTGATCCTGTCCGGCGACCATGTCTACAAGATGAATTACCGCAAGATGCTGGACTTTCACTTGGAACGGGGCGCGGACCTGACGGTGGCCGCGGCCTTGGTGCCCCGGGTGGAGGGCAGCTCCTTCGGCATTCTCAAGGTGAACGCCGCCGGCGAGGTGGAGAATTTCCTGGAAAAACCCGCCGACCCGCCGGGACTGCCCGGCAATCCCGACATTTCCCTGGTGTCTATGGGGGTCTACATCTTCAACGCCGGGGTCCTGGTGGAGGAGGTCATCAAGGACGCCAAGCACAAGACCAGCAAGCACGATTTCGGCGGCGACATCATCCCCCAGATGGTGGGGAGCAAAAAGGTGTTCGCCTTTAATTTCCAGGACCCGGTCAGCGGCGCCCCCAGCTACTGGCGGGATATCGGGCTGTTGGACGCCTACTTCAAGGCCCACCAGGATCTCCTGGGCGCCACGCCTACCTTCGAGTTATTCGATCCGGAGTGGCCCATGCGCTCCCGGCCGCAGCTCCTGCCGCCCAGCAAATTTGTTACGAGTGGGATGCCGGTGGCGGTGGAGGATTCCCTCATCGCCTCGGGCTGTATCATCGAAGGGACCGTGACCCGGTCGATCCTCTCCCCCGGGGTCAGGGTGGGGGCCGACGCGGTGGTGGAAGACGCCATCCTGTGGGACGGGGTGGTCATCGGCCCCCGGGCCCAGGTGCGGCGGGCGATTATCGAAGAGGGGGTGCGGGTGCCGCCGGGCTTCTCCATCGGCTACGACCGCCAATGGGATGCGTCCCGCTTTCACCTCACCGAAGACGGGGTGGTGGTGGTACCCAACAACGCCGTCCTGGAGGACTGAGGCGCGTGAGTTCCATGGCTGCGGCCGCCAAGGGTTCCCTGACCCCCACCCGCCTCTACCTGGTGCGCCACGGCCAGGTGGCCGACGGCCATACCGACCGGTACCACGGCAACAACGACATCGGCCTGTCGGATAACGGGGTGCGCCAGTTTGAAGACCTGGCGGCGCAGCTTACGACCGTGCCTCTGGCCGGCATCTATGCCTCGGACCTGACCCGGGCCCGGACCGGGGCTCAGATCATCAGCCGGGGGCGTGACCAGGCGGTGCAAACCATCCCGGAGTTCCGGGAGATCCACTTCGGGGCCTGGGAAGGCCTGAGCTTCGCCGAGATCGCCGAGCGCTACCCCGCCGAACTCGAGGCCCGCTTCCGGGACCTCACCAGCTTCCGCATCCCCGGGGGCGAAAGCCTCCTGGACCTGAGCTCCCGGGTCCTGCCCCGGCTGGGCGAGCTTATCGCCGGCCACCTCGAGGAGGCCCTCATCATTGTGGCCCACGCCGGGGTCAACCGGGTCATCCTCAGCGAGGCCCTGGGCCTGCCCCTGGACCACCTGTTCCGCCTGGACCAGAACTACGGCTGCCTCAACATCATCGACTACTTCCCCGACATGGCCGTGGTGCGCCTGTTAAACGGCGGCGTCAACGGCGTGGCAGCGGGATAGTTTCTCCCCTTCCCGCCGGGAAGGCGGCCCTGTAACAACAATCTGCGCTCAAAAAGGTAATTGTCCGTCGTAGGGTGCGTCTCACGCACCAAGAATGGCGCGTGAGACGCGCCCTACTTCACTGCGTCCAGGATGAAAGAAAAAAATAGATTTTGCCACCAAGGTTAATCAAAAAATGCAACCCCGTAGGGGCGCAGCCGCGTGTGCGCCCTCAATGCCGGGCGGACACATGGGTCCGCCCCTACGGGGCAATTTTCCTTCGCTTGGGATTCGGTAATTTTCGTGCTTAGGTTGTCCTGAGCCCCGGCCTCAATCCACCTCGAAGAATTTGGTCGACCGGCGGATAACCGCGGTCATTTTTTGAGCCCCCGCCGGCGACAGGAGGGTGGGCAGATAGCGGTAACTGAATTTGAGGCAGGCCAGGTCGTCCGTCCTGAGATCTTCTATGGCCTCGGCCTTGAGATCATAGGCCTCGAGAAATACCGGGTCAAAGACCAGCCGCCGAAATCGGTCCAGGTCGTATGCCAGGGTGGCAAAGAGGTCTTGAACCAGGGCGTCCACCACCAGCATCTCCGTCAGTCCGGCTTTGAGCAGAATTTCCAGCCATTCCCGGCGCCCCTGGTCATATTCGGTAAAGCCCTGGTCGGCCATCCAGGAGGCCACGGTCCATTTGGGCTCGGCGTCGAATCCCCGGCAATAATCCAACCGGCGGCAAAAGTAATGGTCCTCGACGCCGTCCGGGGTGAGCCGGCTGCCCATGGTGAGGGGAAAGAGGCGGCAGGCCGCCGGGCGATGCGGGTAAACCGTGCAGCCTGATTCCCCTACGAAAGGACAGCCGCCCTCCGGGGACCGGTACGCATCGATAAATACCAGGGGAAGATTGGAATTCGGTTCGATTTCCTGCCGGGTGTAACGCTCCAACAATGCCGTGGAAGAGATGGACAGACCCTGTTTCAGACGCAGGAGGTCATAAGGGCTCAGGATGACGGTGGGGGTGCGGCAACACTGGTTGAAGCAGGGTAAATCGGGCTGGCACAGGAAGGTGAAACTGCTGTCCAGGGACAGGCTTTCCTGATTCATCTGCTGGTAGAGAGACACCGTTTCCGGTTGATCTGGGGCCATTGATGCACATGCCTCCGAAGTTAGAGATTTTTTCCGCCGCGGCGGTCAACCTGACCGCCTAATACCGAGTAGCGGTCAAAAAGCAATGAAAATTCATGTCATTCTGAACGCAGCGCAGCTTCGTTACGAATCTCGGTGGCTTCTGAGGAGAGATTCTTCGCGGCGCTCAGAATGACAAAAATAGTTTTTTGATCGCCCATTGGTATAAGTTCCCAGTTTAGTTTCGGCCAGCCGCGGCCTGACGTTACCAGGGCATCAGGGTAAAGGAGCTGGAACCTTCGATGGTCTCTCCCGGCCGCTGATTGGCGAGCCCCACGAACTGTTCGGCCCACTCCCTGATGATCTCCCTGCCGTGGGCATACCACGTGAAGGCCTTGAGATCAATGATCCTGATTTTTTTCACCTGCCGGTCGGCGAACATGGCCAGGATGTCGCCGGTGGCCGCATCCTTCATTTTGGCCTCGAAGGCCACCGTGCTCTCGGCGCCCGTGGCTCTTTCCATGAGCTTGACCGCGGCGCCGCCGCCATAAGGGGCATACTCTAAGATGCTGAGCGCCACATTGCTGGGAACCAGCTCCGTGATCGCCAATTCAAGGGTCAGGGAATCTGGCTGTGGGGCCTCCACCACCTGATAATGGTGGGAAGGATCGTTGGCGAAGGCGGTTTTGAATTCGTCCCGCATGTATTGCGCCATCATGGCCAAATCTTCCTGCATCTGACCCTGGCGGAAGTTCTGTTGCCACCAGTTGGACTGCAGGAGGAAACCGGTGTTCACCGGCGGGATATAGATGCTCTTATAGCGCTCGAAATCCACGCCGGCCTTGAACCAGACCTTCTGGAACGGGAGGTCTGCCCGGGGGGCCATCTGTGCCACGGGCACAAAGCCGCCGCCGGTAGAGGGGGATGCCTTCAACGCCGCGCAGCCTGATACCATGATGCTGAGCCCCAGGGTGACCGCTACCAGAATCTGTAACACTCGCTTATTCTCCTTAGGCTTCTAACCGAGATTAGGCGGCAACCTTGGTCACCGCAGTCAAACATTAATTTTGGGGACCCCGTGGTTCGGATGACTTTGCCCAGGCCGATTTGCCCCGGAGCGTATTAACCCAGGCGCAGGGCAAGGCCATCGGGTTCCCCTGGACTGCTGACCGCTCGACTTTTTCCAGCTCGTGCTAGTTGATGAGCTGTTTCAGATAGCTCCACCAGGACAGGAAAAATTGCACGGCTTCGGCGTCTCTTCTCGACGGGCTCCAGATAAATTCGCCCAGGCCGATTTGCCCCAGGCCATAGTAAGCCAGGACCACCTGGCCGATGGCGACGTAACCGGTGGCGATCTGCCCCACCCCCAACACCAGGGCCCCGGCGAACTGGGCCAGGACGGCGCCGCCGATGAGAAACTGGCCGAACCCGAAGATCAGCCCGACCCCGAATTGGGCCACGGTGACCAGGCCCAGGGCGAACTGGCCGATGGCGATGACGCCCTTGGCCACACGCAGCTTGCCCCGGCTGTTTCTGCCGAAGGCAATGTGGACCAGAGGGTAGCCCCCGTAAGTGCGGGAGGATTTCCATTCATACCCGGTGCCGGTCCAGGCGGGGTTGGCCGGTTTGGGAGCGCCGCACCGGGAACAGGCCCGGGCCTGGTCGCTCACTTCGGCCCCGCACTCTCGACAGGTGGTCAGGGCCATGGGTGTGACATCAATCCTTGCGGTTCATCAGGGCCGCCAGGTAGCCGGCGCCGAAACCGTTGTCGATGTTGACCACCGCCAGGCCGGTGGCGCAGGAGTTGAGCATGGCCAAAAGCGCCGCCAGACCGCCGAAAGAGGCGCCGTAGCCCACGCTGGTGGGCACCGCAATCACCGGCCGGTTCACCAGCCCCGCCACCACGCTGGGCAGCGCCCCTTCCATGCCGGCTACCACGATAAAGCAGGTGGCCTGGGCCAGGAGTTCCTGGTGGGCCAGGAGGCGATGGAGGCCCGCCACCCCCACGTCGTACAGGGCTTCGGCCCGGTGGCCCATGATTTGGGCGGTGATTAAGGCTTCCTCGGCCACCGGGATGTCCGAGGTTCCGGCCGAGATCACCAGGATCAAGCCCCGGCCCCGGTCGGGGACTTCGCCCCGGCTGAGGGTCAAGGCCTGGGAATCGCGGTGATAGCAGGCGCTGGGGAAGTCAAGTTGCAGCGCCGCGGCCGCCTCCGGGGCCAGGCGGGTCACCAGGACGTGGTCGGCCCGGGCGGTCAGCGACGTGAGGATGCCCTGGATCTGCTCCAGGCTCTTGCCCGCACCGAACACCACTTCGGGGAAACCCTGG
>JAUSOZ010000090.1 GCA_030655955.1 Deltaproteobacteria bacterium | reverse complement strand
TTATCCTGCCAAATTATCCTGCCCTTAAAATCCCCTAAAATACCCGGGAGGAGATCACGACAAGCTGAAATGGGTTTTTTCGACGGCCTCGCTATATCTCCGCAGTTAGAAAATTCCTTGAAGTGTTCTGATATGGATATGATAGCTATATCTAAGACCCTGGCGGCATGTAAAGTTTTAGCCCCGAGTGTCAGGCCTCATCTGATCCCGGTTTGATGATTGTCAGCTCATATCTTGGTCATGACAAATTAATCTCCCCGGCCATTTTATCAATCGCAATTTTTTAGCCCTTACGCCCCTCCCAGGTAGGCCGCCACAACCTGGGGGTGGTGCCGCAGTTCCGAGGCCGGCCCCTCCAGCGCAATCTCCCCCGTCTCCAGGATATAGGCCCGGTGCGCCACTTCCAGGGCCAGATGGGCGTTTTGCTCCACCAGCAGGATGGCGGCGCCCTGCCGGTTGATGCGTTGGATCACCCGGAAGATCTCCTGGACCAGCAATGGCGCCAGGCCCATGGAGGGTTCATCCAGCAGCAAGAGGTGCGCCCGGCTCATCAAGGCCCGGCCCACTGCCAGCATCTGCTGCTCCCCGCCGGACAGCGTATTGCCCCACTGCCGCCGCCGCTCCGCCAACCGCGGGAAGAGGGCGAAAACCTCCTCCAGATCCTGCCCTATCTTGCCGTCCCGGCGCCGGTAAGTGGCCAGGCGCAGATTTTCCAGGACCGTCAGGTTGCCGAAGATGCCCCGGCCTTCCGGGACGTGGGCGATGCCCCGGGCCACCCTCAGGTGCGCCGGCACCCCCAGGAGGTCGAGGCCTTCCAGGGTCACCCGGCCGCGGGCCACTGGCAGCATCCCCGATATGGCCTGCAAAATCGATGATTTTCCCGCCCCATTGGCCCCGATGAGGGTGACGATCTCGCCGGCGCCGACGTCAAAGGAGACCCCCCGCACCGCGTCGATGCGGTCATAGGAAACCCACAAACCTTCCACGGCCAGCAGGGGGGTAAAGGGCGGGCGGCTCAGGTCATTCTTCATGGGGTCTCCTCGGCCGGCTCCGGGGCCTCCTGCCCCAGGCCGCCGTCTTTGCCCAGGTAAGCCTCCAATACCTTCGGGTGGCGTTGGATTTCCTGGGGGGTGCCGCTGGCGATGGTTTGGCCGAAATCGAGGACGGTAAGCCGCTGGCAGAGATTCACCACCACCCGCATCTGGTGTTCGATCAACAGGATGGTCAGGTCAAAGTCTTGCTGAATTTGCCGGACGCGCTGGATCAGGTCTTCGATTTCCGACTGGTTCATGCCCGCCGCGGGCTCGTCCAGGAGCAGCAGCTGCGGCCGGCTGATCAGAGCCCGGGCCATCTCGATCCGCCGCTGCTCCCCGTAGGCCAGGTGCCGGGCCGGGGTGTGGGCATAGTGGGTGAGGTTAAAGCGCTCCAGCAGTGCAAAGGCCTGGTTGGTTACCTGCTGCTCGGCCGCAGTGAACCGCCGGCTGCGCCGCAAGGCATCCAGCAGGGAATAGCGATGTTGGCCGAAGGCGCCCAGGCGGACGTTGTCCAGGACGCTTAGCTCCTTGAATAGGCGGATATTCTGAAAGGTCCGGGCAATCCCGGCAGCGGTGATGCGGTGGCTGCGCCAGTCGCTGATATTTTCGCTCCGGAAGAAAATCCGGCCCTGACTGATACGAAAAACCCCGGTGATGAGATTGAACACGGTAGTCTTGCCGGCGCCGTTGGGCCCGATGAGCCCCACCAGCTCGCCGGGAAAAATCTCCAGGGAAAGATCGGTCAGGGCCTTGAGGCCGCCGAAACTGTGGGATAAGTGGGTGACTTCTAAAATGGGTTGCATGTTTTTTATCTGGTTCCCAAGCTGCGCTTGGGTTGGCCGCTGATGCGCCCAAGTATAGCTTGTGTTTATCCGCAAACTCCCCCTCCCCTGGTGGGAGGGGGATGTCAGGGTAACATCTCGTTATAACGCGGCATTTTTACCCCCACGCTAACCCTCCCCCATCAAGGGGGAGGGAATTAAAGACTTAACTGATGAAACATAGCTTGGGCGCCAAATTCGTTCCCAAGTGCAACTTGGGAACGAGGACATGGTGCGCAGTGCGTACCCTACATCTGCGGCTCACTGGCCCCTTAGCGGGCTGGCCGCCGGGGCCGGGGGTCCGGGGCTGCCGCCGCCGGGGGTCGGCAACTTCGGCTTGAACAGGCGCGCCTCCTTAAAGCCCATGACCCCCTGGGGCCGGTAAATCATGAGCAGGACCAGCATGAGCGGCCCCACCACCCAGCGCCAGATGCCCAGGGGCCGGAGCAGTTCCAGGAGCACCGTGAAGATGGTGGCCCCCAAGAGCGACCCGGTGAGGCTGCCCACCCCGCCCAGGTAGACCATAACCAGCATATCGGTGGATTTCAGGATGGAAAAGCTCCGGGGGTTGATGAACTGGAGCAGATGGGCGTACAAGCCCCCGGCCACCCCGGCGAAGAAGGCGGAAATGAGGAAGGCGTACAGCTTGAGGCGCCGGGTATCCACCGAGGTCAGGTTGGCGGCCACTTCGTCTTCCCGGATGGCCGTGATCCCCCGCCCGAAATTGGAATAGACCAGGTTGCGCAAGACCAACAGGGTCAGAATCACCCAGGCGGCTACCCAGAAAAGCGTCGTGAGGCGGGGCATACCCAGGTAGCCCCGGGGACCCCCCAGCCAGGAAATATTTTCCAGGACGCTCTTGACGATCATGTTGAAGGCGAGCGTCACGATGGCCAGGTAATCCCCCCGGGTGCGGAAGGAGGGGTAGGCCACCAGCAGCCCGGCCAGGGCCGCGGCGGCGCCGCCGCACACCAGGACCGCGGGGAAGGCCGGGGCGGCCCAGGCCGGGGGCAGCACCGCCACGGTGAGCACCGAGGCCACGTAGGCGCCGATGCCCATGAACCCGGCGTGGCCCACGGAGAATTCGCCCATGTAGCCGTTTACCAGATTGAGGGAGAGCGTCAGGATCATGTTGATCCCCACGTACATGAGGATCTGGATGACGTAGGGGTTGAGGGCGCCGGAGGCGGGCAAACCCCAGGCCAGGGCCAGTATGAGGGCCGCGCCGGACCAAATGAGAAAACCCTTTTGCCTCAACATTGTCGTTTAACAGACCCTTATGGGGTTGGGGGAGAGGGTTTGGGAGAGTTTTTTATAAGTGCAGGGGCTTTCGTCCCTGGTCCGCTCTCCCCAAAAACTACACCCTTTCAAACACCGGCCGGCCCAGGATGCCGGTGGGTTTAAAGATCAGCAGCACCAGGAGCAGGGAGAAGGCCACGAAGTCCCGGTAGGTGGAAGACGGCAGCACCAACGGGGTAAAGACCTCCACTGCGCCCAGGATAAAGCCGCCCAGCATGGCCCCGCGGATATTGCCGATACCCCCTACCACTGCGGCGATGAAGGCCCACCAGCCGATGCGCACCCCCATCAAGGGGTCCAAAACCGGGTAGGCCAGGCCATACAGGAGACCCCCGGCCGCGGCAATGGCGGAGCCGATGGCAAAGGTCAGCGAAATGACGTGGTCCACCGGCACGCCCATGAGGGGGACGATGGGCCGGTTGTAGGCAATGGCCCGCATGGCCATACCCAAGAGCGTCCGCCGCACCAACAGGTCCAGCAGGATCATGAGCCCGGCGGCCATGACAATGATGAGCACCTGCAAGGGCGTGAAGGTGAGACCGGCCACCTCCCAGCGGGTCAGGGGGATGAGGTCCGGGAAGTGCAGGGGCTGCGGCCCCAGGATGCCCAGGGTGATATTTTCCAGGAAGAGTCCCACGCCCAGGGCGGTGATCACCGCCGAGACCCGGGGGGCGCTGCGCAGCGGGCGGTAGGCCAGGCGTTCGATGCTCACCCCCAAGAGCGCGGTCAGCAGCATGCTGAAGGTCATGGCCCCCAGAAAGACCACCACTAACGGGAGTTTCAGCGGCAGGCCCAACAGGAAGACGGCCCCGGCCAGGCTGAGGTAGGTTCCTACCATGAAGATGTCGCCGTGGGCAAAGTTGATCATGGTGAGGATGCCGTAAACCATGGTGTAGCCCAGGGCGATAAGGGCGTAGACGCTCCCCAACTGCAGGGCGTTCAGGACATTCTGGGCCAGGAGCTGAAACATGTTTTTGCCCCACAGGTGGACGGCGGGCACGGAGGCCCACCCCACTGGTAAAATCAGTTGAAGGGGCGGCCGTCTCTGGCCGCCGTGTTTCTAAGGCTGCACCGCGGCGAAGTAGTTAAATTTGCCGTCTTTAATCTGGAGAATAACGGCGCTCTTGATGGGATCGCCGGTCCCCTGGAACTTCATCTGGCCGGTCACGCCCTGGAATTCCTTGACCGAGGCCAGGGCGTCCCGCACCTTTTTCCGGTCCAGGGCCCCGGCCTGGGTGATAGCGGCGCCCAAGAGGCTGCAGGCGTCATAGGTAAGCGCCGCCACATCGTCCGGCTTTTTCCCGTATTTGGCTTCATAATCCTTGATGAACTTCTGGGCCGCGGGCGTGGCGATGTCGGGCGCATAGTGGGTGCTGAAATAGCACCCCTCCAGGGCGGCCCCGCCCAGGGGCAGGAGCTCGGCGCTGCCCCAGGAGTCGGAGCCGATAATGGGGCAGGTGATTCCCAAGCGCCGGGCCTGCTGCACCTGCAGGGGAACTTCGTTATAATAATTAGGCAGAAACAGCACCCCGGGGTTGGCCGCCTTGATGATGGTGAGCTGGGAAGAGAAATCCTTGTCGTCCTTGGTGTAGGATTGGAAGGCCACCACCTTGCCGCCGGCCGCCTCGAAGAATTTCTTAAAAAACTCGCCAATGCCTTTGTTATACTCCGAAGCCACGTCATAGAGCACCGCCGCGGTCTGGGCCTTGAGGTTGTCCCGGGCGAACTTGGCCATCACCTGGCCCTGGAAATCGTCGATAAAACAGGCCCGGAAGACAAATTTCTTGCCTTCCGTGGTCTTGGGGTTGGTGGACCAGGGACTGATCATGATCACGCCGGCATCTTCGCAGATCCGGGCGGCGGGGATGGCATTGCCCGAGGCGTTGGGACCGATAATCGCCAGCACATTGTTCTGGCTGATGAGCTTCTGCGCCGCGGCGGCGGCGGATTCGGCCTTGTCTTCATTATCCTCGATGATCAATTTTATGGGCAACTGCTGGTTCCCCACCTTGAGCCCGCCGGCCTGATTCACCTGGGCCGCCATAAGTTCCGCGGCCTTGCGGCACGAATCCCCCACCGTGGGCTTGCTGCCGGTGAGTTCGGCGTTGACGCCGAGGCGAATTTCTTTGGTGCTCTGGGAACTGCAGCCCCAGGTCAGGGCGAAACTTATCAACAAAATGGCCACGGTCCACTTGGGTCGGGTCATGGGTCACTCCTTTCGGGGCTGAGATGCAACCGGGGCGGGCAGGTCTCCCGGGACGGTTGTCGGTTAGCAATCTACCAAAGGCGCCGTTGATCCGTCAACTGCAAAGAACCGGAGTTTGGTCCGGGACAGTCGCTTTCGGGAGTCTATCCCCCGGCAGCCTCTCGTAGGTACGGAATCTCATTGTCAAAAAATTGGTTTCGGCCTAAAATAGCCCAGTTCAGGGATTCGCTGCGCCTACATGGAGTCCTGTTCCGAAAAGTTTTTGCGTAGGGTGCGCACCGCGCACCATAACTTGTCGGAACTTTTCATAATTTATGGGTGGGCCAAAGGCCCGTAAAGGACTGACCTGAGTAAAGAGGAATTTTATCCCGTACCACCGGAGGAAGCCGGCATGGACCGCACCGCCAAGGAAGACACGGGTGGCAAGCAGCAAATCTTACGGCGCATTTATCTGTTTTCCGGGATTGGCGAGCCGGATCTTTCGACCTTGGCCCGCATGGCGGTAAATAAAACCTTCCCCCGGCACGCCACCATCTTTTCGGAGGGGAAAGAGGCCCAGGGGTTTTATCTGCTCATCACCGGTCAGATAAAACTGGTCAAGAGTTCCCTGGAGGGCAAGGAATACATTATCCGTCTGGTGGGGCCGGGAGAGACCTTCGCCGAGGCCGCGGTGTTCGGAGACATTCCTTACCCGGCCACGGCCATCGCCTTAGAGGACTGCCACACCTTATTCTTCCCCAAGGGGCCGTTTTTGCAGCATCTGGCCGCCTCCCCGGCGTTGGCCCGGAACATGCTGGCCACCTTGAGCCGCCTGATGTTTCACCTGACCAAACAGCTGGAGGATCTGTCTCTGAAAGAAGTATCAGCCCGGCTAGCCCGGTATATATTAGAGAGATGCCACCATACGCACGGCGAAATCACGGCCGGACTGCATTGCGAATTGCCCACCACTAAAACACAGCTGGCCGCTTACCTGGGTACTATCAGCGAAACATTGTCTCGAACTTTATCCCGATTTAAGAGTTTGGGCTTAATAGAAGTGGATAAGGGCAAGATAACCATTGTTGACCCCGTGGCATTACATAAAATGGCCCAAGGAAGTAAATCTTGAGTTGTCCCATTCCATTTGGCGGTCGATTAATGAATGAAAAAATAGGCAGGATATATAAAAAAGTTAAGTTCGACAAAAAATTCCTTGACAAGAGAAATGATACTTACATATAACCATCCATAAAGGTTGCACCAAAATTAACTCAGACGCAATAATACCAAAAGATTCAGAGAGGAATGACGTTTATGGCGACCGAGGCACTCAAATTAACGGCCCAGATTGTGATTTCCCACGCGTCGATGAGCGAACTCACCCCTAAAGAACTAGTAGATGAGATTAAAAGCATCCATAACGTGTTATCCGCGCTTGAAACCGCCGAGGCCTTGCTGGAGGCCGCCATCGCGGTTGACGAGCCGGAGATGGAGGCGGACGTAGTCAAGAAACCTTCGATTCCGCTGGATGAAATTGTCAAAGAAAAGTATGTCGTCTGTCTGGAATGCGGCAAGAAAATGCGCACTCTCAAGGCTCATCTGCGCAAGTCCCATCACCTGGCCCCGGCTGAGTATTTCCGCCGGTACAGCCTTGACCCCAAGAAGTATCCTCTCGTGTGCAAAGAATACTCCGCACAGCGGAGTAAACTGGCCAAAGAAAAAGGCCTGGGAGCACATGGCTTCCGGCGTAAAAAAGCCTCGGCGTAAAGAGGGATAAGCCGGAATCAGGCCGCGGTTTGGCAACCAGACGGCGCGGCAACGTTGGCCCTAAAATCCGGGGTATGAAAACGAGGTGCGACAGGGACCGGCAGCGGTCCCTTTGCATTTGGTGACCTCCCGGTGGCGGCCGGGGACGGCCGCCCTAAAGATCGTGACCCTCAGCCTGAGACGCGATCCCCCTTGCCTCCCCCAAGTTTTGCTATTGAATTGCGCTCAAAAGGCTATCTTCTGTAGCCGCAGGCTTTAGCCTGCGCCGGCACAGGCAGGAAAGCCGGTGCCGCCCTTTGCCTCAATCCGGGATGAGACATCAAGGTTCTTGAGTTTTGCGGTTCGGGAGGTTAAATTAAGCCATTATGCGATTGTCTCTCAACTGGCTGGCTGATTTTGTGGACCTCACCCTGGGGGCGCAGGCCCTGGCAGATCGACTGACCATGGCCGGTCTGGAAGTCGAGGCCGTGGAGGAAGTGACTCCGGGATTTTCCGGAGTGGTGGTGGGCAAGGTCT
>JAUSOZ010000062.1 GCA_030655955.1 Deltaproteobacteria bacterium | reverse complement strand
AGGCCATTGGCGACTTGATGGGCCTTTCCGTAGAAGGGTGCACCTTGAAAGACGGCAATCTATGTTCCCTTGGCCATGCCATTCAGAACCTTGCAGAGCAGGCTCTGGCAATTTTAGAGTCTCAGGATCCGGATCAGGCCCCGCCGGAAGGGGGTGCATAATGGCAACCGAGCAGATTATGAAAATAGGGGATTTTAACGCGGTTGCGGTCGCTTTAAGTAAGTTAGGCACAATGGGGGAGATTTTAATCACTATTGGCGTAAGCGAAACGGATTTCCCGGAGAGTGAACTTGAGAACCTGGGGCACATCATTCAGGATTTGGCCAAGGAGGCCTACCGGATTATGTGCCCCCAGGAGACGGAAGCGGCATAACCCACCACCGGGGGCGGGGTGCGGAGCCCTGCCCCCGGTATCGGGAGGTTAAATTTTTGACAGACAAGGCCGAGGATGACCACCTAAAAAGTATCTTTACAGGCATCTATGAGCACATTTCAAAGTGTGAAAAGGACCGGATCACCGGGGAACTCGTTATCAAAATACCATTTAGTCAAGGGGGAATCGGGCAAGTGAAGGTGGAGTGCAAAAAAATTTTAAGGTTGAAATGAGGGGTAAGCCATGGCGACCATAAAAAAGAAGATCAATAAAAAAGGGGTGGCCTGGCGCCTTGATTATTACGACCCCGGCGGCCGGCGGATTCGGAAAGACTTTGACCTCAAGAAAGATGCTGAGGCCTACCTGGGGAAGATCCTGGCGGCCAAAAAGGAAGGTCGATATTACGATGTGTTCGATGTGAAAAAGGAAAGCCAGGTCACTTTTGACGAGCTGGCGGACCGGTATGTTGAAAACTTCCAGGGCCAGAAATGTTTCTCCCGGCTGAAATATTATCTGGTGGACGAATACCGGGGCACCTTTGGCGGCCGATTCCTTTCACAGATCACCTTCCTGGACCTCGAGACCTACTGCAACCGGCGCCGGGCGACCCCTACCAGGACCGGAACCCCGCGGGCTGATTCAACGGTAAACCGGGAACTCTCCACCTTGCGGCACATGCTCAATAAGGCCGTCGAGTGGGGTATGCTGAAAAATAACCCTTTCAACAAGGGCTCCCGGCTCATGCTCAAGGAGGATAACCAGCGCCTGAGGTTTCTTACTGAGGCCGAAATCGGGGCCCTGGTAAAAGAGTGCCTGCCCCACCTACGGCCCATTGTCGAGGTGGCCCTGCATACCGGCATGAGGCGGGGGGAACTTCTTTCCCTGAAATGGGAACAGATCCGGAACGGGTTCATTTATCTTGAGGGCGGGATGGTAAAAAGCGGCAAAGGGCGGCAAATTCCTATCAATGATGAGGCGGCCCGGGTGTTTCGGGAAGTGCGCCGGGGGAATCACCTGAAATCCCCTCATGTGTTCTGTGACTCCCGGGGGCGGCGATTCTATGATGTGAAGCACTCCTTTGCCTCAGCGTGCCGGCGGGCGGGGCTGGAAGGGTTCAGGTTTCACGATTTGCGCCATACCTTTGCTTCGCACCTGGTAATGAACGGGGTGGGGCTCAAGGCCGTCCAGGAGCTCCTGGGCCATGCGTCCCTGGCCATGACCATGAGATATGCTCATCTCTCCCAGGGGCACCTTCAGGACGCGGTGGCCGTCTTAAACAAATTGGGGCGATCAGGGGAAGGAAAGAAAAACGAGTGTCTAAAAAGTGTCCATGAATAGTTTTTTTGGGGGAAATAGCCGACAACCTATTAATTATGTTAAGCGGCTTTTTGATAGGAATATCATAATAGTGAACAAGTATAGGGACTTCGACAAACTGATACTTTCTCCTTCGCATGCAGGAGGTCAGGGGTTCAAGTCCCCTCATCTCCACCACGTTTCCCAGGTTCACCCTTTGCTCTGTGAGAGGATTTGTGAGAGGTTTCCTCTGAGAAGGTCTCTTCTTGGAAACTTTTATCAAGTAGCTTTACCGTCTCCCTGAGTCCTTCCGGTTCCTTCCCTAAGTAGATCTCGGTAGTGCGGATATTTTTGTGCCGGAGCAACCGGGACACTCGTTTTAAGCTCACCTTCTCTTTATCAGCCAATAGATTTGCCACAAAATGCCGCAGAGAGTGAAAACCGTAGTGCGGGACGCCGGCCTTCTTGCAGATGGATCTCATAATCTTAGGCCTGGCGAAATACTGCGTGCCGGTCTTCGGATTGGGGAATACCCACTCTGAGGACTCACGTCGCCGATAGAGATCCATGAACTGCTCGTGCAGCGTATCGCTCATGGGATAGTCGTCAGGTTCCAGGGACCCGCTTTTACGCTTCCTGGTCCAGAGGATGACCTTTTTATGTTCAAACAGAACGTCCTCCCAACGCATCCGGAGCACCTCACCGATCCGGCCCATGGTCAGGCAGATTACCAGAATGAATGGCCGCAGGTCGCCGGCTGCCACCAGGATTCGCGCCACCTCATCTTCGGTAGGGACTGGCCGACGAGTCTTTTCTTCCGGCAGCTTCTCTATCAGCAGGCATGGGTTGGTGGGTACCATACCCCGGCGCCACGCCCAGTTGAATAGGGCTGACAGGTCTTTCAAGTGCCGGTTGTAATTGAAATTTGAATGCCTGGTCTTGAGGTATAATTCGATCAGGCTGGGGGTTATGTGGTGCAGGGGTAGGTTGTTATGAAATGTCAGGAAGCAGTCGTAGACATAGGCTTTATATTTATAGGTCTTCTTGGCATGTTTTCGCTTAGAGTTGGCGAGGTATTCAGCGGCGGCCCCTAAGAAGTCCATGTTCGATGGCGCTGGCGACCACTTCTTTTGTACTTCGCTCTTGTGGGCTTCTTCTCCGGCCCGGGCGGCCTTCTTGGTGCTGAACCCCGCCCCCCCGTAGGCCTTCCCCATATGCTCGAACCGGTATCGCCACTTCCCTGGCCGGTATTGCCATTGCGGCATGTATGACCTCCGGTAAGAATCTGAGGACTCTCAAGCCACCCGGGTAGACGCCTCCCAGGCGGTGTTTTTCTTTATAAACCGTCTTTATAGAAATTTTCAAGAGGTCGGCAACCTCTTGGGGAGTCATCAGGGGCAGGGGTTCATCCATTCTCATAGACAGGACTCGAAAAATTCTTATGAGAAGGATAATATCCTGGTAGATACCCTTATGTCAAGAATAACTTTCCGTATGCGTGTATTTTTAGAAAATAATCATTCTGGGTTGGTACTTATGCCTGGCCATACTTACTGGCCATACTTAACTGATAGGGGTGCCCCGGCTTTCTGGGATTCCAGTTCCTCAGAATTTCACTAAAGTATATATCTTCTGTCATAAATTATACTTTTAAGCCATAAAGTATAATTTGTCAATCCTAAATGATAGCCTCCATAATTTCCGGGGCGAAGTACGTCTTTCCGTAAGAGGATTCTCCTGACTGCTTCAGGATCTCTACCTGCACCAGTTTTTCAACGTTTGCCTTGGCGCTACGGTAGGTTATTCCTAACAAATGCTGGACCTGGGGAATGGTCAACACGGGTGAGGCAAACAGGCTATCGATCAAACGCAGCAGCAAAACCGACCCCCGGACCTTCACCAATCGCTCCCGCCATTCTCTTTGCAGATCCTGCAGGCGTTTCGCCCTGGCGCCGGCATCCCGGGCCTGTTCCGCCACCCCCTCAAGAAAAAATGCCACCCATTCCTGCCAGGCCCCTTTTTCGCTCACCCCCCGCAGCAGGTCGTAATATGCCTGCCGGTGCTGTTCGAAGAAAGCGCTGAGATAGAGGAGCGGCAAGGGCAGCAGGTCCCAGGTCACCAGCAGGAGTGTGACCAGGAGTCGGCCGATGCGGCCGTTGCCGTCAAGGAAGGGATGGATGGTTTCAAACTGGTAGTGGATGAAGGCCAGGCCCACCAAGGGGGGATAGATGTTGGCGGCATGGAGATATTTTTCGAAGGCATCCAGGGCCTCGTGCATTTCTGGCACGGGTGGGGGAACGAACTCTGCCTGGTTCAAGGTGCAGCCTGGCCGCCCGATCCAGTTCTGGCTCCGCCTAAACTCCCCAGGAGTAGCCCGGTCGCCCCGCACCCCTTCCATCAAGATGCCGTGCAACTCCCGGATCAGCCGCAGGCTCACCGGCAGGGTCTTGAGCCGCTCCAACCCATATTCCATGGCCCGGACGTAATTGGTCACTTCCTTCACGTCAGACTCGGGCGGAACCGTCTTCAAACCGGCAAAGAGGGGCAACTGCCCCGCCTCATACGCATAGAGGTCGGTGAGGTCTGTCTGAGTACCCTCGATGCGGGATGACAGCACGGCCTCCCGGCGGATGAAGGGGCCGATGAGAAGCTGGGGGTTGGGCAGGGTGCGTCCGAGACCTGCAAGCTCCCCCAGGGCCCGGTCGGCCTCGGACAGAGTGCGCACCAGCCCTGAATCAAAGGCCAGTGCCGGGGGCAACGGCTGCGGCACGAAGGCCCAATAAGCCGTTTCCCCCTGCCCCACCTGCATTAGCCGTCCCCCCGGATTTTTTTGAAACTGATTAGGATTCATCGGCATCCTTCTTTGATCCAAATACAAGACTGTGTACTACCTTGAAAACCGATGTACCCCTTGGATATTCGTTCTTTCTTGCCATCCATTTGCCCACCGTATCCTCAAATGCTCTGTCTTAGACCAAGCCATTCTTCTTCCCATTGCTCCCCCCAGACCCCTTATATCACGACTCTCTCATCCAACTGGTCCAGGACCAGATGACCCTGCCAATGATGATATTCGGTATTCTTGTCTTCTCAATGGCGATGGGATCATATTCTGGGTTATCCGAGACCAAGACCCAATGCTCGTCAGTCTGCTGCACTCGCTTGATGGCGCACCCCCCTTCTCTATCCAGTCGTACGGCAAATATGGCCTTCGGGGTGATTTGCGTTTCGGTGGGGTCGATGATGACGATGGACCCCGGGTGGATGGTAGGTTCCATGGAATCGGCATCTTTTCCTAATCGCACGGCCCGTAGATTATGTCCCAGGCGGTGCCCAAGTTCCTGATTATAGACCCAGACCATGTCCGAGACATAATCACCGGGGATGGCCCCGGTGTAGCCGGCGGCGATATTGCCTTCAACCAGGGGAACTGCAGAATACTGTTCCGGCCGCAGCCCTTTCGGGACTTCCGGATATTCCCCCAAGACCGTGATGATGGGCTGCGCGGGCTGAAAGGGAGGCGACTCTTCCCCGGTCAACAGGGAGTCTATGGATTTCCCGAATAGTTTTTTGATCATCATCAGGCTGTCAACCGATGGCCGGGATTCCCCCGATTTCCAGCGGGTAATGGCCCGCTGGACTCCCACCATCTCGTTGAAGTTCTTCTGATCCTTGATGCCCTTCTCCTCCATCAGCTTCTGAACCTGCTGGAGGAAGATCTCTAAAGAAAACATCTTCTTAGCCATAATTACCATCCTCGGCTAATTTTATACTTGACAATAGCCGTATGAGTTTATTATCTTTCCCTTGGGTTTAATTACCATATATGGAAAGGATAATCCAGAAAAAAATGAAGAATTTTGAGCAAGCCTGGCAAATAAAACGGTTTTTGGCTGAAAGGGGAGAAAGCATCTCTTCTCTTTCCCGCAAGCTCAATCGGCCTTTTGGCTCGGTGGCCAACAACATATACGGATATAGAGCCAATGCCCAGCTTCAGAGGGAGATCGCCGACTTTCTGGGAAAGCCGGTGGCGAAACTCTTTGGAGGCGCCGGCCCTGTGCGGGGATAGTTTGCGATGTTCAAAAAACCAAATGAGTGGCATCTGCCCATGAACCAGACAGGTTGGCACTTGGCCTTGACTCCTGGCGGCCTGGTGCAGCACCGGCCTCACCAGTCGGCGCCCCATGACCGCGCCAGGCTTAACCCGGGGATGTTGGGCGCATGAAAATGGTTGGCCCAAGATGGCAGGTTGAGGCCGGAATACCAGGAACTTCCGGTTTATAAGGACCGGAATTACCAGTAGGCTACCAGTAGGCTACCAGTAATTTCCACAAAACTCTTGAGGAATTATGGGCCGTAAAAGGGTGATTGATACTGACGAACTGCTTTTCGATGAGGAGTTGTTTGAAGCAGTCGGGAAAGACGGCCTCTGGCTTTATATCCGCCTCTGGTCTTTGGCGGAAGATTGGGGGGGATATGAGCCAAGATACGGTAGCATTGCCCTAAAAACAGGTATTTTACGGCTGTCTCCTGAAACCGTGAAAGAAATTATCGAAGAACTAATTATCCTCGGGAAAATAGTGCCATACGAGGCCAACGGGAAAACTTTTCATTGGATAAAAAATTTTCTCAAGCATCAACGGCTAAACAACCCTACCCCGCCTAGCCTTCCCCTACCCCCCTGGGTAATATGTGAAGTCAAAGAATACAAGTCGAAAAAGAAATACGCAAGTTTCCAAATTGACTGGGAAAAACTGGCGTCGTGTACCAGTAGCCTACCGGTAGGCTACCAGAATACTACTAGTAGCCCTAGAAACAGAAACGAAACAGAAACAGAAACGGAAACTAGAAGAAAAGACTTGTCGACGGCAGAGCCGCCGACCCCCTCTTTTTCGGTTCAAGACCTGGCGATTTTGTGGAATGAAGCCGCCCCTCCGGAACTGGCTACGGTCAACCTGCCTTTCAAACGTCCTCCAAAAGTCATGACAAAGATGCGCGACGCGGTTAAGCGCAATCCTGACCGTGACTGGTGGTTGCGGGTGGTGGCCAAAACCCGCGAATCCCCATTCCTGCTTGGGGTCAACGACCGGGGTTGGAAGGCGTCCATTGACTTTATGATCGAGAATGCGGAGGTGATTTTGGACGGAAAATATGATGGAGGGAAACCATCCCAACCGAAAGGCTGGGGAGCCCTAAAGGAGTCAATGCAAAGGAGAAAATCAGATGCTCCATGGGGAAGTGTTCCATAAGGGGATAGCCTTGTTAATGGCGGCCTACCCCGATTACGAGTGTTCGTCTGCAACGGTGGACGTGTACCGGGAAAGATTGTGTCGGCTCACCGACAAAGAGTTTGAGGCCGCGGTTTATCGCCACATCGACACCTGCAAGTGGTTTCCCAAGATCAGCGAGCTACTAAGGGCGGTCCAGTCCCTTCTTCCCTCGGCTATTGATGTTTGGACCCAGCTCATCGCCGCGGCCGAAGCCGGCGAGCAGCCGGAGATGGACGGAGCCACCAAGAAGGCCATGGACTTCATCGGTGGCTGGGAGCAATTCAGCATCACGTCTTATGACGACTTACGGTTTATTTTTAAAGCCTTTCGGGAAGCATACCTGGAGGCCCAGGACCGGGAAACTGGAGCCCAGGCACAGATCAGCACCCGGACGGTGCCGCAGTTGGAGGGGTGATGACCAAGAAGAAAGATTCGCCTGCGGGCTACACGCCCCCGGCTAATCTCGAGGCGGAGCAGTCGGTCCTGGGCGCTATTCTGGTCAGGCCGGAGGTGCTGGATGAGGTTAGCGACCTCCTGGTGGCCGATGACTTCTACAAAGAAGCCCATGGCCGCATCTACAAAACCATGCTGGACCTCTACGGCAAGAATGATCCGGTGGACCTGGTGACCGTCTGCGCCCTCTTGAAAGAGCGGAGCCAGTTGGAGGGGGTGGGGGGTGCGGTCTTCCTGGCCGGCCTCAGTGAAGAGGTAGGTTTCGCCGTCAACGCCCCTTATTACGCCAAACTGGTGCGCCAGAAGGCCATGCTGCGCCGGTTACTGGACGCCACCCAGGAGATTGCCGGGGCCTGTCTCGCCCCGGTGGATGACGCGGAGGTCTTTATTGACCAGGCTGAGAGTAAAATTTTTCAAATCAAAGAGAGCCGGGAGATTCAGGCTGCCTACTCCCTGGACGATCTGGTTCCCGAAGAAGTGAGCCGGATTGAAAAGATTTTTGAACGGAAGCGAGAGATCCTGGGAATTCCGAGCGGATTTGTGGACCTGGACCGGCTTACCAGCGGGTGGCAGAACGGAGATTTGATTATCCTGGCGGCCAGGCCCTCACACGGGAAAACGGCCCTGAGCCTGAATATGGCCTACCATGCCGCCCGCCACTCCCAGGTACCCACGGCCTTTTTCAGCATGGAGCAGCCCAAGGAGCAGCTGGTGCAGCGCCTCCTGGCCAGCGTTGGCCAAATCAACGCCAGCCGGTTGCGTGCCGCCCGGATGGAAAGCCAGGAGTGGGAGAGGTTTTACCAGGTGGATGACAAACTGAGGGGCGTCCCAATCCACATCATTGACAAGCCTGCCCTGACTTCACTGGAGATACGCTCTCAGGCCAGACGTCTCAAGTCTAAACAGGGTGTTGGCCTGGTGGTGGTGGATTACCTGCAACTGGCCCGGGACCCTAAGGCCAAGAGCCGGGAGCAGGAAGTCGGGGGGATTTCCCGGAGTCTGAAGGCGTTGGCAAAAGAACTGAACCTGCCGGTCATGGCCCTGTGTCAATTAAACCGGGAGGTGGAAAAGCGGCCAAACAAGCGGCCGGTGCTGGCGGACTTACGTGAGAGCGGGAGCATCGAGCAAGACGCCGACCTGGTGCTATTCATTTACCGAGACGAATTGTACCGCGAGGACTCCAAGGACAAGGGGATAGCGGAAGTCCGCCTGGCCAAGCATCGCAACGGGCCGACGGGGTTGGTTAACTTGGCAT
Organism: Deltaproteobacteria bacterium; assembly: GCA_030655955.1. GTDB lineage: Bacteria > Desulfobacterota > Desulfobaccia > Desulfobaccales > 0-14-0-80-60-11 > 0-14-0-80-60-11. The sequence continues at coordinate 241 of JAUSOZ010000062.1, read as the reverse complement.
ACCGCAAGGAATTTATGCTTTTCCAGAATTACGCCCATAAGGACACCGTTCATGGCTGAGATGCTGTCCTGGTTTGGCGTGGGATTAGATCTCACCCTGGGGGGCCTGGGAGCGGTGATCGCCGGCCTGGTTCTTCTGGGTGCCTATGACGCGGTTGCCGGCAGCATTACCCGGACCAGGGTAACCTGCCTTTACCGGAAGGACGAGAGGGGGACGCTGTGAACCCGATCCGGTTCACCAT
>JAUSOZ010000059.1 GCA_030655955.1 Deltaproteobacteria bacterium | reverse complement strand
CGAGGACGTCCGCCCTACTTAACTTTTCATGCTTTGCGGTTGGGGCACAGGCCCATGCGCGACTGCCCTCAAAGTATTCTTTTAACCGAATCCTGGGAAAGCTAACGTTATGGTTCGAAAGCTCGCGGTCCTATTCCTGCTCATGGCGCTGCTGCCGGCCTGCGCCGCCATGCCGCCCCCGTTTCCTTCCGAGCCTCCGGCTCCCCAGGTCCGGGAGACCGGCGCCAGCCTCTTTCAAACCGCCGAAGCCAGCTATCGCCGCCAGGCCTATCGTCAGGCCTATCAGCAATATGCCAATTATCTGGAGCGCTATCCCCAGGGGGACCGGGCCATGGACGCCCGACTCCGGGAAGCTGAGATTTCGGGTCTCCTGGGGGACTGGCAAGGGTCCCTGCGGCACTACCAGAGTATTATCGCCCGCCAGCCCCAACCGGATGTGGCACTCAAGGCCCGTTACGGCCTCGGCCGGGCCTACTTCAAGCTGAGAGAGTACCAGCAAGCGACCCAGGTGTTGGACAGCCTCACCGCGGCCACCGACCTGCCCCGGTCGCTGTGGTTTTCCACCCAGGCCCTGATGGTCGAGATCGCCTTGAAACAGGGCCAGGTGCCCCAGGCCTTTGCCCGCCTCCGCCTGGCGGCCCAGGATTTGGCCTCCGGGGACCCGGAGTGGTTTGAAGACCTGAAGACGCGCCTTTTGGAGCAGGCCACGGTTTCGGAACTGGAGCAACTGGCGGCCCTGTATCGGGATAACCCCTTGAGCGCGGCCCTGCTCCTGCGCCTGGCCCGCCTGTCCCAGGACGCCGGCCAATCGCAGGAGGCGCACAAATGGGTGGCTACCCTCAAGGAGCGTTTTCCCAACAGCCCTGAGGCCGCCGGGGCCGACCGGCTCCTGACCGGGGGCAAGGTGGTGGTGGGCTGCCTCCTGCCCTTGAGCGGCCAGTTGAGCAATATCGGTTTCCGGGTGCAGCGCGGCATGGAACTGGCGGCCAAAGGGGCCTCGGTGAAGCTGGTCTTCCGGGACACCGGCGCCGACCCGGAGACTGCAGCCGCCATCATTAGGGAGCTGGCCCAGGATGAGAGCGTGCTGGCCATCCTAGGATTCCTGTCGTCATCCGTGGCGCAGAGTGCGGCGGACGCAGCCCAGGCGGCGGCGGTGCCCCTCGTCGCCTTGTCTCAGAAGGATGGCCTCACCCAGACCGGCAACTGGATTTTTCAAGCCTTCCTGACGCCCCGGCAGCAGGTGCGGGCCCTGGTGCGCCAGGGGCAGAGCCAGGGGATCAAGCGCTTCGCCATTCTCAACCCCGATTCTTCTTACGGGCGCACTTTTTCCCAGAATTTTCAGGAGGAGGTGGCGGCCGTCGGCGGTGAGGTGGCCGCCCAGGTTTTTTACAGCCCCGGCTCCCAGGAGTTCGGGCCCACTCTGTCCGCCCTGGCTGTGAGTCTCCAGCCCCAGGCGGAAGGCGCGCCAATGGCCACCGCCCTGTTCATTCCCGACGACGCCGCCGCCGTGGCCGCCATCGCCGGGGGACTGGCCGAGACCCCGCTCAAAGGCATCCAACTGCTGGGCACCAATCTTCTGAACAACGCCAAAGTACCGGCGGCGCAGTTGACGGCCTTGCAAGGGGTGATCTTTCCTGACGCCTTCTATGCCGGGGACCCCGACCCCGAGGTGCAGAAATTTATTGCCGCCTACCGGCAGAAGTACGGCGAGGAACCGGACTACCTGGCGGCCCAGGGTTACACGGTGTTCCGGGTGATGGCGCGGGCGGCGGAGTCGCCCCAGGCTCAGACCCGGATGGCGCTGCCCCAGCAGTTACTGACTCTCAGTGGCGTTCCGGGCCTCCCCTGGTTCAAGAAGTTCAACGCCCAGCGGGAGGAGGAGTCCTCGCTGTATCTCCTCACCATCACGGGCGGGTCGGTCCGGATGGTCCCGCCGCCCTCCGGGAGCGAGCCGCGGCAATGATTACCCGGGTCCAGGGATTCCTGGTTGGCCATGCCAGTGATTTCGAGAATCTCACGGGCTGCACCGTAATCCTCTGCCCGCCGCGGACCACGGGGAGCGCCGATGTCAGGGGTTCCGCCGCCGGGACCCGGCAGATGGACGCCCTGGTGGGGCTGCACATCGTGGAGGAAATTCACGGCGTCTGTATCGCCGGCGGCAGCGCTTTTGGGCTGGACGCCGGCGGGGGCGCCTTGGAATACCTGGAACAGCGGGGCCTGGGGTTCGATGTGGCCATTACCCGGGTGCCCATCGTGCCCACGGCAGTGATCTATGACCTGTCGGTGGGCGACTGCCGGCGGCGTCCGGACAAGGCCATGGGTTATGCCGCCTGCCAGGCGGCCACCGGCGTTCCCCAGGGGGACGGCAGCGTCGGCGCCGGGGTGGGCGCCACCGTGGGCAAACTGTTAGGGATACAACAAGCCACCAAGGGCGGTCTGGGCACCAGTTTCCTTACAGGCCCCCAGGGTCTGCACGTGGGGGCCCTGGCGGTGGTCAACGCCTTTGGCGACGTGGTGGACCCGGGGACCGGGACCATCCTGGCCGGAGCCCGCCGGGACCGGGACAGCCATGAGTTCGTCAACACGGTGATGATGCTCCGCCAGGGTATTGTGCGGCAGGGCTTCGCCGAGCCTAACACCACCATCGCGGTGGTGGCCACCAATGCCAGGCTCACCCGGGAACAGACTCAGAAGGTGGCCCAGATGGGGCACAACGCATTGGCCCGCTCCATCCGCCCGGTCCACACCCTGTTTGACGGGGACACGGTTTTCGTTCTGGCCCACCCCGAGGTGGACGCCGATCTGCACGTTATCGGGGTGCTGGCGGAAGCCGCCCTGGAGCAGGCCATCCTGGCGGCCGTGAAGAGTGCCTCCGGCCTGGGAGTCTTGCCGGCCTATCAGGATATCCATCCGGGCGGGGGCGGACTCAGCGGCTAGCGGCCCTTCCCGGGAATATCCGACAAATTTCAGCCTCAATCGGGTCGGTCATTGTAGGGGCGGTGCGCTCACCGCCCCTACGAAAACTCCCACGGTTGCTCTCTATCGGGTCTTTCGGGCCCACAAGTCGAGCCAATGGGCTAAATTCTGTGAGTCCTATGATGTCAAAAATCGCGGTTGACCTCATCGTTTTTGATCTGGACGGCACCCTGGCCGACACCCTGCCGGATCTCACCGCGGCCGCTAACTTTGCCTGCCGCCGCCTGGGGCTGCCGGAACACTCCCCGGAAGCCGTTCGGGGGATGATCGGCGGGGGAGAGCGGAAACTGATCGAGCGCTTGGTGGGGCCGGCGCATCAGAACCGGGTGGAGGAGTGCCACCAGCTTTATCTGGATCACTACACCCGGCATAACGGGGAGTTGACCCGCCTCTATCCTGGGGTGGTGGAGACCCTGGCGCTGGTGTCCGGGAAAAAGTTGGCGGTCCTGTCCAACAAACTCCAGCGCCTGACCCAACAGGCTCTGGAGGCTATGGACATCGCCCGGTTTTTCGCCGCCATCCGGGGGGGCGGCGCCGGCCTGCCCCTGAAGCCAGAGCCTGACGCGCTCCTATCCCTGACCGCCGATCTGGGGGTGGGACCCTCCCGCAGCCTCATGGTGGGGGATAAAATTGCCGACATCAGGGCCGGGCGGGAGGCCGGCGCCTTCACCGCCGCGGTTACCTATGGCTACGGCGACCTGGACGCCCTGACCGCGGCGTCCCCGGATTTTCTGCTGGCGCGGCTTTCCCAATTGCCCGGCATTCTGGCCGGCTGACCCGGGAGGGGCGGTCAGAGGACCAGGCAGGAATACCCTGGATTTCCGCTGGGCCTGGCCGGGAAAAATCCGCCGGGCGCCGGAGGCCGGGGCCCGCAATTTTGTTTGACAGAAACGGGATTGCTGCATATAGTTTCCTTTAAGAATGGCGGTGTAGCTCAGCCGGTTAGAGCATGCGGCTCATATCCGCAGTGTCCGGGGTTCAAGTCCCTGCACCGCCACCACCAACTATTTTAAGTTCCTTTTAAGGAGATGGGGGAACATGAACAAACTCGTTACGTTGGCTAGTGTTGGGGTTTTCCTGCTGAGCCTCCAGGGCGCTTCCTTGGCTCAGGATAAGACCCCGGCCAGTCCGGCAGTCCCGCCGGTTGCAGCGCCTTCCGTTACTGGCCCGGTGGAAACGCCGGCAACCCCTGAAGTCACAGGCGCCCAAAAGCCCAAGACCACCAAGAAAAAGGCCAAGCTCAGCAAGAAGGCCAAGGCGGCCAAAGCGGCCAAGAAGGCCAAGGCGGCTAAAAAGGCCGCGAAACCCGCAGTAGAGGAATAAACATTCGGTTGGACAGACACCGGTCCGGGGTTCGATCCAGACGGGATCGAATCCCGGGCCAGGACTCATAGCAAAACGTCAAGGGGAGGGTTCCTATAATCGCCATGAAAAAATTTATAACCCTGGCCAGTGCCGGGTTATTGCTTTTTAACCTGCAGGGAGCCATGGCACAGCGAGAAGTGGAGCCGCCGGCAGTGCCCCCGATGCTGGAGGGCAACAAGCCGCTAGCCCAGCCGGAAACCCGGGAGCCGGCCGCCCCCAAGCAAATGGAGCCGGGCAAGGCCAAAACCAAGGCCAAAACCAGAGCCAAGGCCAAGGCTGACAAGAAGGCCAAGAAAAAGGCCGCGGCCAAGAAAGCAACCAGCAAGCAAACTCCAAAAGTCGTCAAGAAAAAAAGCCAGAAAAACCAAAAGAAAAAACCACCGGAAGCAGCTCCCAAGCAGCAGGTTGGCCCTGAAGAAGGTTAAGTATTGCAAGTCACATATTTTCTTCAGACAAGGAGGGTAAGCCCATGAAATTTAGGGGTAGAGCCTGGGTCTTAATGTTGGTGATGCTTTTAGCTCTGAGCACGGTAGCCCTGGCCACTGAGAAAGGGTTTTTGTGGGATGGCACTCAGTGGAAAGACATGACCGCAGACATCAAAGTGGCCTATGTCAAGGGAATCGGCAACATGGCGGATTTCGAGAATGCCGCAAGCGGCTCTGGCCAGGCGGCGTGCATCTCCAAGGGTTTTGTCGCTGAACTGAAAACCAAAACCATTACCCAGGTGATCGCGGAGGTAGATAAGTTTTATAAAGAAAATCCTACCAAGCTGAACCTGCCGGTGGTGGCGGTGATTTTACAGCGCTGCACCAAACTCTGCGCCCCGACGGCGGAGAAAAAATGATGCGAGCTGCGGCTATCCTGTTAGTGGCGGGGATGATGGTCGGCGCCCTGGCCGTGGCAGCCCCAGCGGTGGATACCAACCAGGCCTTTTTGTGGAACGGAGTCAATTGGCAGCAGGTAACCATGGATGGCAAAGCCGGATATATTTTCGGCATTGGCAACCTGGCCGACTACGAGGTCGCAGCGTCCAAGGGCCGGAAGCTGGCTTGTATCTCCGGGGCCTTCATGGATGATTTGAAGTCCAGAACCGTGATGCAGATCATCCAGGAAGTGGACAAGTACTATCAGGACAACCCCGGGAAGTTGGGCACCCCAGTGATAGAAGTGGTTTTGGGGCAGTTGAACAAGCCCTCTGCGGCAGGGGCTCAGCCAGGGACCACGAAAAAATGAGACAGGCAGTCATCGTGATCATGGTTGCCGCTTTCTTGGTGGGCGGCTGTGGCGGTATGTCCACCACCCAACAGCGGACGCTGAGCGGCAGGATGCCCGGCCTGCGGCGCCGCCATCGGCGGGGGAGCCGGCCTGCTGGGAGGGTATGCTTACGACCAGTACGAGAAATCCCAGGGCCGGTACTGAGGGCATCTGCCCCAGGCGCCGGTTAACGTCGTGGTGAACCGGTTTTTCACCCTGACCTTCATCTTCCCCTCCCTAACGTGTGCGGGTCCCTTCTCTTTTGGACCCCCGGGTCCAGGACCCCTCAAACCACAGTCGGTTACTGGTGAAACTGACGGTAACCTGTGCTTGAACACAATAACATTCCAGGAGAGGACTCTATGAAAAAGGTGATCATCCTGTTGGTGGTAGCAGCCCTGTTCCTTGGAGGTTGCGCCAACATGTCCAATACCCAACAGCGGGTGTTAAGCGGCGGCGCCATCGGCGCCAGCAGCGGCGCCCTCATCGGCTGGGCGGCGGGTTCGCCGGCAGCCGGCGCCGCCATCGGCGGCGGTGCGGGTATGTTGGGCGGTTTTCTCTACGACCAGTACGAAAAGTATCAAGGCCGACCTTGATCCGGACGGCGCCCCGGTCTGTCGCCAGCCAGGGATGACCACCGGCGGGCAGTTAAAGGCGGCCAGGTCATCGCCCGGGGTATGAGCCTCACCTTCGAGCCAGTCGGCCGGGCGAGGGCTGCCGAGGCCTTGAGGCATAAAGATAGTCAAGCCGGGAACCCATCCGGGAAGGAAGATCACATGATAAAAGGAATGATGCTCCTCATGCTGGCGGCCTTGCTCTTTCAGGCCTGCGCCGATACGAACAGCAGCTACCGAAGCCGCAATCCGTTCATCGACGTGGCCAACACCTGTGCGACCTGCGGCGGCTCCGTCCAGGATAATTATTTTGCCGGCAGCGCTTATAGAGCCGTCGGTCCCGGGAACTATTAAGCCGCCGGCTGGCAGAGCCACGGAAATGTTTTCCACCGGCCGTGGGAAAACCGGCGGGGCCCGAGGCCAGCCCCGCCCGAGAAGAACCGGTAGGCGGACGAGAAGTTATCCGCCGCCAACCGTAGCTCTGGTCGACAATTCTGGCAAGATCACCATCTGCCCTCAGGTTTTTCCTGAGGGGCAGTTTAGGTATTGTGCCCGCTTAATTCAGTACCTTCCCGCCGATATTGGCGTTTTTTCCTGATATTTTTCCCCGTGAGAGTGTCGTAAAAAAGGTGTAAGAAGGAAATTTATCTTAACGACTTCCAGGGAAAGGTCGGCCCCCTCCAGGGGCAGGCTAATGGAACGGGATTAAAATGCCGAGAACATTTCTAGTCATCATCGCTCTCATGACGGGGCTGATATTTTTTGCCGGTTCCACCACCTCGTGGGCTGCGGCCTCACGGACCCAGGCGTCTAAAAAGAGCAGTTGGAAAAAATCTCATGCGAAAAAACGGCAAGGGTGACGGGTTGCAAAAAAGTCCGCCGGATGGCGGAAAAAGAGCCTGAAGAAAAAAACGTCAAGGTCAACGCAATCATAGCCAAGCTGCCATGAACCATCGGATAGAGTTAAAGAGAAGTTTAGATGATCATTGCCCATAATTATCGGATTCAATGAATAAATTGAAGACATATTATTTTATTATAATCGCATTATTTTTGCAGACCTTTGTATTATCGGCTGGCGCGTTTGATATATTTCAGGAGTACGAAAAAGTAATATGGATTGACCAACCAAAACAGGTTGGGATAGCCTATGAAAGAGGTAAAAAGGTTTTAGAATTTCCTATAGTAACTGGCGATGACGAAACTACAACTAATCCAGGTATCTATAGAGTAAAATTGAAGGATGATAATTATTATTCACGTAAATACGACACACCAATGCCATACTCGATGTTTTTCGATCTTAAGGGCATGAAGGCAATTCATGAAGGAGAAGTTCCTTCCCCTGAAATAAAGAAGGAATTAGCCACGCATGGCTGTATCCATGTTGAACCGCCATACATCGAAAGGTTGTATGATTGGGCGGATGAAGAAAACACCGCGGTGGTAATCAGCGGGTGGCGCACGGGTAATTAAATCAGGTCTATATCCCGCCGGCATAGAGCCCGAGAACGCCGGCAGCGGGTTTATCGCCAAGACTTCTCTGCGGCCAATCCCGGCCGACCTGCAACGATATGCTTAATCCCGAGCCAGCCGGGCTAAGACTTCCGGCCTTGACGAGAGCCGCCTCTTTTGAGGTACACCATCAGGACGGCCAGGGCCGCGGGCGTGACCCCGGAGATGCGGGCCGCCTGTCCCAAAGACCGGGGCCGCACCTGCTGCAATTTCTCCCGGATTTCCCCTGAGAGCCCCGGCACCCCGTCATAGTCAAAGTCAGCCGGGATGCTTTTGCCCTCCCCCTGGGCGAATTTCTTGGCCGTCTCTTCCTGGCGCTTGATGTAGCCCTCATACTTGTGCTGGATTTCCAACTGCTCCACCACGGCAGGCGGCACCGGTGGCTCTTCGCCGGCCAGGCGGTACAGGGTCGGAAGATCAAGTTGGGGGCGCTACACCCGGCTCAAGAAGGGGGTGGGGGTTTTTATAGGCGTGGTGCCCCGGGCCTCTAACTCCCGGTTGACGAGAGGGGTGGGGAAGAGGCGGCGGCCCGCCAGACGCGCATCTTCCTCGGCCATCAGTCGCTGCTTTTCCCGGAAGCGGTCCACCGCCTCCGGGGCCACCAGCCCTAACACGTAGCCCCATTCCAGGAGGCGGGCGTCAGCGTTGTCTTCCCGGAGAAGCAGACGGTACTCGGCCCGGGAGGTGAACAGGCGGTACGGCTCCCGGGTGCCCTTGGTCACCAGGTCGTCCACCAGCACCGCCATGTAGGCCTGGGAGCGGCTGGGCAGAAAGGGGGGGCGGCCCAGGATCTGGCAGGCGGCGTTGATGCCGGCCCACAGGCCCTGGCCGGCGGCCTCCTCGTAGCCCGAGGTGCCGTTGATCTGCCCGGCCAGAAATAGTCCCTTAACCCGCTTGGTCTCCAGGGTGGCCTGAAGCTCCAGGGGGTCGACGTAGTCATACTCGATGGCGTAGGCCGGACGCATCACTTCGGCCGCTTCCAGGCCCGGGACGCTCCGGAACAGGGCCAGCTGGACCTCGGCCGGCAGGCAGTTCCCCAGGCCCTTGGCATAGATCTCGGCGGTGTCCCGCCCTTCGGGCTCCAGGGTCACCTGGTGGCTGATTTTTTCCGGGAACCGCATCACCTTGTCTTCCAGGGAGGGGCAGTAGCGGGCGCTCACCCCCTTGATCACCCCGCTGTACAAGGGCGAGAGGTGGATATAGTCCCGGATGAGTTTATGGGTGACGCCGGTGGTGTGGGTGAGGAAGCAGCTCACCTGCTCCTGGGGCAGCCGCGTGGTGCGCCAGGAGAAAGGGCGGGGCCGGGGATCGCCGTTCAGTACGTCCATGCCGGCGAAATCGATGGACCCGGCCGCCAGGCGCGGCGGGGTGCCGGTCTTCAGGCGTCCCATCTTAAAGCCCAGGTCCAGGAGGCAGGCGGCCAGGCCGGTGGCGGCGAACTCTCCGGCCCGGCCGGCGCGGATGCGGCACTCCCCGATGTGGATGAGACCATTTAAGAAGGTGCCGGTGGTGATGAGCACCGCCCGGGCCCGGTAGGTCAGCCCCAGGGTTTCCACCACTCCCACTACCCGGCCGTCCTCCACCAGGAGCGTCTCCACCATGGCCTCCCGGATATCGATGCGGGCCTCTTTTTCAAGCCGGGATTTCATGGCCAGGCGGTAGGCCTGCTTGTCGCACTGGATGCGGGTGCCCCGGACCGCCGGCCCCTTGGAGAGGTTAAGGGTGCGGAACTGGATACCGGATAAATCCGCCAGATGGCCCATGACGCCCCCCAGGGCGTCGATTTCCTTCACCAGGTGGCCCTTGGCCAGCCCCCCCACCGCCGGGTTGCAGGCCATATGGGCCATGGTGTCCAGGTTCAGGTTGAAGAGCAGAACCTTCAGCCCCATCCGGGCCGCAGCCAGCGCGCCTTCGCACCCGGCGTGGCCGGCGCCGACGACAATCAGATCATATTCTTTCGGATAAAGCTTCATGAGCGGGGCTCGATAGGAACCTCAAAAATATGCAACCCAGCCCTCGGTGCGGAGAGGAAATGGGGCGCCGGGCGCACCCCACATGGGGGGCGTCTCTGCGAACCCTGAGACCTGGCTGCAAGATGACTGATGATGGCTATTTGCCAACCAAAGGTCATGGGAGGAAACTTCAGGCTTGAATTACCGGCGCGAGAAGATGGGTGCGAAACCTTGGCCAACTTCGACCCTTCGGGGCTGGGGGTGTCAGTTCACCGGTCCCACTCCACCTCCCGCACCAGGTCGATGAATTCCTGGGACTCGCCGAAGGTTTTCATGGCCAGCTGGTAGTCGATCCAGGACTGCCAGAGGCTCACCCAGGCCTTATTGTGCCAGTAAAAGGGGCTCTCCTCGCCTTTCTGAATCTGGAGGAAGTCGTCGTACTCTTCCTGGCAGAAGGGGCAGAAGCGGTAGGGACCCTTTTGGCGCTGGTACATTTCGTGGGTCTCGAACTGGACCCCGCACTTGGCGCAACGGGCCAGGCAGCGGGTGCACTGCACCACCTTGCGCACCGCCTCCAGCTTCTTGGCCCGGTCCACCTTGGCTTTTTTCTTCTGCTCCAGCTTGATCCGGCCTTCGATATCGATAATATTGGACATTGCTGACCTCGGGTGGGAGACGGGCTTCGGGCTCCGGCCCCTTGGAATAAAGCCGGGGGGCCTGCCTAACTATGCCTTTTCCTACTTTTAAAGAATATCAGGCGGAGCAGGCCCGGTCAAGAGAGGGGCTGGGTCTTAGTCGTTTTCGGGGATGCCGCCGTTGCGGTCCGGGTCCAGGTGGAACAGGCGGCGCACCAGGTCCAGTTCCTGGTGAGGGTTTCGGGGGCGGCGGTTGCGCTTCAGGAAGATGATGGGGTCGTGGAGGAGTTTCTGGGTGACGGAGGCGGTGAGCACCTCCAGTGCCTGGCGCTGTTCTTCCGTGAGGGGGCCTAGCTGGTTCAGGGTCTTTTTCAGCTCCGCCCGGCAGATGGCCTCGGCCTTGTCCTTCAAGGCGATGATGGTGGGGTAGACCTCCAACGTTTCCAGCCATAGGAGGAATTTCAGGGTCTCGGCGGCTACCAGGCGCTCGGCCTTGGTGGCTTCGTGCCGGCGGTGCTGCCAGCCCTGCTGCACCACTTCATTCAGGTCGTCGATGTTGTAGAGGTAGACGTTGTCCAGGTCGTTGATGTCGGGGTCCAGATCCCGGGGCACCGCGATGTCGATGAGGAACAGGGGCCGCTGCTTGCGCCGCCGCATCACCCCCTTGACCTGGTCCCGGGTGAGGATGAGGTCACCGGCGCCGGTGGAGCTGATGAGGATGTCGGCGAACAGGAGCTGCTCGGGCAATTCTTCCAGGGAGACGGCTTCACCATGGAACCGCCGGGCCAGCGCCACTCCCCGCTCCAGGGTGCGGTTGGCCACGGTGATCTTGCCGGCGCCTTGCCCTTTGAGGTGCTCCAGGGCCAGTTCCGCCATCTCGCCGGCCCCCAATAACAGGACGTTCTTGCCGGCCAGGTCCCCGAAGATTTTCTTGGCCATGGCGATGGCGGCATAGCTGACGCTGACGGCGTGGTCGCCGATGCCGGTTTCGCCGCGCACCCGTTTGGCCACGGAAAAAGCCTTGTGAACCAGGCGGTTGAGGATGGGGCCGGTGGCGTGGTGCATTGCTGCCTCCCGGTAAGCCTTCTTCACCTGTCCCAGGATCTGGGGTTCCCCCACCACCATGGAATCCAGGCTGGCCGCCACCCGGAAGAAGTGCTGTACCGCCTCCCGGTCCCGATGCACATAAAAGGACTCGTCCAAATCGCCCGGGGCGATCTCGGGGTGGCGGGCAAAAAACTCCCGGACCCGGGCCGCTGCCCCATCCGGCGCCTCGGAGACGCACATCACCTCCACCCGGTTGCAGGTAGTGTAGAGCAGGCTCTCTGAGACCTCGGGCCAGCTTTTCAGGTGGTCGTAGGCGTGAGCCACGTCCGGGATAAGGCAGGCCAGCTTTTCCCGGAGGGCCACCGGCGCGGTCTTGTGGTTGACGCCACAGAGCAGAAGATTCATGGCGCCTGAATGAACCGGGCGAAGCTGTGGTAGCCCGAGAGCCACAGGTTGGCGCCCACAAAGGTGCACACCAGCACCAGGAAACCGCAGATGGCCAGGAGCGCCGCCCGCCGGCCCCGCCAGCCCACCGTCAGGCGCTCGTGCAACAGCACGGCGTAGATCAGCCAGGCGATGATGGTCAGAATCTCCTTGGGGTCCCAACTCCAGAAGCGGCCCAGGGTGTGCTGGGCGTAGAGGGAGCCGGAGATGATCCCCCCGGTGAGCAGGGGGAAACCGATGGTAAGGCACCAGTAATTGAGGTTATCCAGTTGGGAGAGCGACGGCAGCCGGCGGTGGAAAAAGCCGAAGCGCTTGCTCTTGATCTGGCGTTCCTGGATCAGGTAGAGGATACCCCCCAGGCCGGCCAGGGCCAGGGCGGCATAGCCCGTCAGGGTCAGGCAGATGTGCACGGTGAGCCAGAAACCTTGGAGCAGAGGAGAGACGACCCCCTGGCGCGCCGGTAGGATCAGCGACCCCGACACCATCAGGGCCGCCAGCGGCGCCACCAGCGTTCCGAGGATCTTGATGGGATAGCGCCAGATCAGGACCAGGAAGGCTGCCACCAAGGCCCAGGCGAACAACAACAGGGTCTCGCCGAAGGTGGCGGCAGGCAGGGCCCCGGCGGCCCAGGCCCGCTGGATGAGGACCAGGGTATGGCACGCCAGGCCCCCGGCCATGACCCAGGCGCCGGCGCGGTAGTAGCCCTGCCGCTGGGCCAGGAAAAATAACAGCCAGAGCCCGGTGGCGCCGAAGTAGGCGATCAGGGTCAGATAGAGGAAAAAGTTGGTCATGCGTTTCCTGAGCAGTTGTTCATGAGTCTTTGGCTCACTGGTAAATTTTGAAAATTTGGTAATGGCTGGTGGCACAGCCTTTCCAGGCTGTGGCCGACCAATCTGCTGCCTCGGCACAGGCTGTAAAGCCTGTGCCACCGATTGCAAGCACTTCTCGGGTCTAAAGCCGGGACTTGCTGCCGGGGTCCGGCCCGCCTCGCCTCACCCCTCCGTCCCCTTCATGGCCTGGGACACCAGTTCGCCCAGGACCGCGGTGCTCAAGACCGACCCCAAGACCTCGTGGAGCAGGTTAAGCACCCGGGCCCGATCCCCCTGGGCCACCGCCTCCCGCAGGGGGCTCTGCACCAGGCGGTGGAAGAGGGGGCCATTGTCGGGATGGGCTCGGCGCTCGCTCAAAAGCCGGGTGCGCACCCGTTGGAGCAGGTCGAGGTAGGGCCCGTATTCCGGACCGAGATGCTGCTGGAACTCCTGGCGCAACTGGCGGGCCAGGGCCGGGGACGCCCCGCCGGTGCTGATGGCCAGGGTCAAGTCGCCCCGGCGCACCTGGGCCGGAACAATGAAGGTGCAATACTCCGGGTCGTCGGCCACATTGACCCAAATACCCCGGGCCTGGGCCGCGGCGCTCACTCTGGCATTGACCTTCCGGTCGTCGGTGGCGGCCATAATCAGGGCCATGCCCTCTACCTGGGCCTCGGCGAAGTCTTCCGGGAGATACCTGATCTCGCCCCGGTCGGCCAGGGCCGCCAACTCAGGGGTCAGGGTGCGGCTGACCACGGTCACCCGGGCCCCGGCGGCCATGAGGTCGGCCACCTTGCGTTCCCCCACGGCGCCGCCGCCCACCACCAGGCAGGGCTTATCTTCAATGACGGCGAAGATCGGATAGGTTTTCACGGCGCCAGATGTCGGCCCGGCTCAAGGGAGGAGAGACCGGCGCCATTCCGGATAGTTATCTGCATGGCTAAATTTACCAAGCCTGCCGGCGGTATGCAAGGGGAATGCCAGGGGCAAATCTCCCCTCCGGGCCTTTGGCATTGACAGGAAGCCGAAATCTTGGTTAGATAGTAAGATAGAGAATGGTAAGCCCACGGTGAACCAAGGACTTGCGGCCTGACCATGAATATGCTCCGTATCGTTGCTATCTGGCTGACCCTGGGGGCCGCGATTTTCCCGGGTATGTGGGCGCCGCCCAGTTGGGGGGAACAAGCTGGCATGAACCTGACTCCTGCTGATAAACAGCTCTTACTGCAAGTGGCCCGAGACACGATTGCCGCCCAGCTGAAGGGGAAGGCCGCCACCCCGGTGAAGGTCTCATCCCCCGTGCTGGAGGAATTCCGAGGTGCCTTTGTCTCCTTGCATCGCCGGGGGCAACTGCGGGGTTGCATCGGCTATATTGACGCCGTCAAACCTCTCCTGCAAACGGTGATGGAAATGGCGCCGGCCGCGGCTTTTCAAGATCCGCGCTTCCGCCCTTTGCAGGCCGACGAACTGGCCGACCTGGAGATTGAGATCTCAGTGCTGACCCCCATGCGGCTCATCAAGAGCACGGATGAGATTAAAGTGGGCCAACACGGCCTCTATATCATCAAGGGCCTCAACCGGGGCTTACTCCTGCCCCAGGTGGCGACCCAGTACCATTGGGACCGCCAGACTTTTCTGGAGCAGACCTGCACTAAGGCGGGCTTGCCCTCAAATGCCTGGAAGGATTCCGACACCCAGATCTTTGTTTTCCGGGCGGAGATTTTTGCCGATCATCCCCCTCAATAATTAGCTGCAGGTTTACGTTAGGAGCCTGAATCTCCATGACGCCCAATAACACTTCGGAACCGGGACATCTTCCCGCGGCGGTGACGCCGCCCCCAGCGGGGCCGCCCCCTGGGGGACTGGTCTACCTGATCTTGCAACACCGCTTCATCGTCGTCTCCCTGGTGGTGTTGCTGTTTTTTGGCGTGCTGTTTGCCTGGGGAGGCCGGCGGAGCGGCTCGACTCCGGCGAAGCCGGTGGAATCTTCAGTGGCGGCGGCCACCCATGGCGCACCGGCCATGACGGCGTCCAAAGAACCGGCCCCGACGCTGTCCAAAGAACCGGAACTGAACCCCTTCATAACGGCCCCACTTAAGAACACCTACGCGGGCGATTCCCCGGCCACATCCGCACCTCAGGTGACCCACGAGCCCACGCTGGCCCCGTCACCCTCCAAGGCAGGGTCGAACGTCCCGCCCGCCCCGGCCGTGGTGACGCCGCCCCGGGAACCGGTCAAGGGCGAGGTCTTTACCCAAGCCTTGATCAAGATCATCGACGACCAGGTGAACAAGCCCTGGTTCGGATGGCGGCCCAATACCATCTTATTCGGCAAGGTGGGCCTGACGGACAACGTCAACAACCTCCAGCTGGGGGTCCTGGAAGTAGTCCGGCGCACCGTGGTGGTGCTCAACGAGCACATGACCCGGTTCGCCACCACCGAGGCCTACAATCCCCGGGTCAACGAAGCCATGAACTTCATCATGGTCAGTCCGGACAAATACTGGTTCCCGTCGGCCTCCGGCAAGTACCGGGAGGCGGCGGCAGACCTGGAAAAATATATCGACGGCTTAAAGGCGGGACGAGCCCGGTTCTACTCCCGGGTGGATTACCTCATCGCCCTGTTGAGCAACTATAAAGATCTGCTGGGCAGCAGTTTTCACAACCTCCTGAAGGACACGGAAGCCGACGGCCAGACCGTCTCCTGGTTCATGACGGATGATTATTTCTATTACTCTCAGGGAATCGCCCTGGCCATGGCCGAGATGCTGGAGGCGGTCACCAAGGAATTTCACCAGGAGATCCAGAAGAAGAACTCCCACAAGCTGCTGGAGGATGCCATCCACGCCCTGCACGCCGCCTCCCACCTGGACCCCTGGGTGGTGACCAACGGCGCCAAAGACGGCATCTTGGCCAATCACCGGGCCAATATGTCCACCTATATCGGCGAAGCCGAACACGTCATCTCTACGTTGATGTCCCAACTGGCCACCAATTAGGTCGGGTGGGGGGACCAGACCCGCGTTGCCGCCGGTGGCGGGAATTTCGTTGAAATTCCCGCCGCTTTGTTTTATGGTGGGCTGACTAAGGTGCAAGGAGGCTCCCCATGCTGGTCGGTCAGATCATGAGCCAGAAGATTGTGACCATCTCTCCCGACAAACGCGTTGGCCAGGCCCTACAATTGATGCAAAAGCACCAGATCCGGCATGTGCCGGTAATGATGCACGACCGCATGGTGGGGTGGATCACCTCCCGGGACCTGCGGGAGGTCCTCCTGGCCTCCATGCTGGAAGAGATCAAGGTGGGAGACGTGATGGTCCAGGCTCCCATCAGCGTCACCCCCGACACCGAGGTGGAGGAGGCGGCCCGCCTGATACATGAACATAAAATCGGCGGCATGCCCGTGATGGAAGGCGATAAGCTGGTGGGGGTCATTACCATGCAGGACCTGATCTCGGCCTTCATCACCATGCTGGGTCTACTCAAGAGCTCCTCTCGGTTGGACCTGCTCCTCCCGAACCGGTCCGAGGCCCTGGACGCGGCCGCCCATCTTATCAAAAAGGCCGGGGGCAAGGTCATCAACGTGGCCCTGGGGCCCATCCAGGGCGAGAAGCGGCCCTACTATTTCCGCCTGGAAAAAGTCAGCCTGGAACCTATCGTCAGCACCCTGAAACAACAGGGTTACGAGGTCCTGGACACCATTGCCTGAAATCGGCCCGCCAGAGGCCGGGGAAAATGCGGCTTTTACCGGGGGCGAGGTTGAAGTTTCCGGGCGGGTTTAGAGGTCTTCTCTGCTTGAGGTAAAGGTTCAGGGCCCACAACCCGGTTTTTGCCGGCTTGCTTGGCCCGGTAATGGGCTTCATCCGCGGCTTTTATCAGGTCATCCGTACTCATCTCCGGCCCCAGCCCCGCTACCCCGATACTGACCGTAACCTTACACCTTTGTTCCAGCCGGTTCATGGAAGATTTCGCAATGCGTTGGCGTAATCTCTCGGCCAACACTATGGCCTGATCCGGGGGCGTCTGGCTCAAGAGCATAACAAATTCGTCGCCGCCGTAGCGGCAGAGCAAATCGGCCTGCCTGATCCCCTGCTTCAGGATAGCCGCCACTTGCCGCATGGTTTTATCACCCTTCAAGTGGCCCAGGGTGTCGTTGACCAGCTTGAAATCGTCGACGTCCAGGAAAAGCAGCGATAACGGGAGCTTGTAGCGGCGACTCTTCTCCACCTCATAGTGGAGCGCTACCTTAAAATAGCCGTAATTATACAGGCCGGTCAAGGCGTCCCGGATGGCCATGCTCTTCACCTGGTCGAAGAGCACCAGATTCTTGATGCCGGCCTCCCCCTGGAGAATAAAGATCCGGAAGAGTTCGGTTTCCTCCGGGGTAAGAGGCTCATGGCGCCCGGCCCCCGCCACCAGGGTGACGTTACCCACCTGGAGTCGCTCCCACAGCATGGCGGGGAGCGGCGTCCCGGCGGGAGGGGCGGCGGGGTCAGGCGCCAATTGGCCTTGCAGCAATTCCTGAAAGGTTTGATCCGTGGCCTCCGGGACGTCCGGCCGGCGCCGAAAGGCCGACAGGGGCAATGCCTCTTCCGGCCCGTGGAGTTGCAAGCCTAAAAGTTCCAGGGGGAGGCTTTCCCAGATGAGATTGACCAGCCCCCGCACCAGTTGGTCCCAGGTAAGGGGTCCGGCCAGGGTTTCGGCAATTTGCCTCACCTGGGTCAGTTCCCGGGCCCTGCGGCTGACCAGTTCCTCCTGGGCTTTCGAGATGTTTACTACCAATTCCCGGTTTTCCAGGGCTAAGTGTCGGCGTTCCAAGGCCCGGGCCACCAGGGTCTTGAGGTCGGCCAGGCGTAGGTCCGCTTTCAGCAGGTAGTCGTAGGCCCCCAGGCGCAAAGCCTGAACCGCGCTTTCCAGGCCGGCATGGCCGGTGAACAGGATAACTTCCGTATCCGGGGTGTGGGCCTTGAAGAGGAAGAGGAGATCCAGACCGGAGTAACCGGGAAGCCTCAAGTCCAGGATGGCCAGGGCGAATTCCTGATCCTTCATGGCGGCCATGGCCTCATGGCCGTCCGCCGCCGCGGTCACCGCGTACCCCTGCTCGGTCAGAAACTCCTGGAGCGTTTCCCGTAACGAGTGATCATCATCCGCTAAGAGGATTTTTTCTCCAGCCATCAGTGCCAGCCCTCCGAAGAAATCACGGTGTCTTGGTGAAAGTTTTCATCGTCCACCCGGGGGTAGTCCAGGTTATAGTGCAGCCCCCGGCTTTCCTTGCGCCTCAGGGCCATACGGATGATGAGGTCGGCGACGGTGGCGATATTGCGCAACTCCAAAAGATCGCTGGTAATGATGAAGTTCCAGTAATACTCCTGGATTTCCTGCTGGATCAAGTCGATGCGGTGCTGGGCCCGGAGCAGCCGCCGGTCGGTGCGGACGATGCCCACGTAGTTCCACATAAAACGGCGGATTTCGTCCCAGTTGTGGGACACCACCACGGCCTCTTCGCTGTCGGTGGCGCCGAAGGGGTTCCACTCCGGCATGGGCGCATTGGGCTTGGCCAGGAGATCGGGCAGCGTCTCTTTGGCCGCCAGCGCTGCCTGGTGCGAAAAGACCAGGGCCTCCAACAGGGAATTGCTGGCCAGGCGGTTGGCGCCGTGCAGGCCGGTCATGGACACCTCCCCCACGGCGTAGAGGTTCGAGATGTGGGTCCGGCCCCAAACGTCCGTCACCACCCCGCCGCACATGTAGTGGGCCGCGGGCACCACCGGGATGGGCTCAGTGGTGATATCGACCCCGTACTTCAGACACTCCTGATAGATGTTGGGGAACCGGCCCTTGACGAAGTCCGCCGGCTTGTGGCTGATGTCCAGGTAGACGCAGTCGGCGCCGGTCTTTTTCATCTCCAGGTCGATGGCCCGGGCCACCGTGTCCCGGGGGGCCAGGTCTTTCAAGGGGTGGTACTTCTCCATGAAGGCCCGCCCGGCGCGGTCGATGAGGATGGCGCCCTCGCCCCGGAGCGCCTCGGAGATGAGAAAATTCTTGGCGGCCATGTGATACAGGCAGGTGGGGTGGAATTGGACGAATTCCATGTTGCCGATCCAGGCCCCGGCCCGGTAGGCCATGGAGATGCCGTCTCCCGTGGCGATGTCCGGGTTGCTGGTGTAGAGATAGACCTTGCCCACCCCCCCGGTGGCCAACAGGGTGATGGCGGCCTGAAAGGTGTCCACCTCCCCGGTCAGGGTGTTGAGGACGTAGGCCCCCAGACAAGACTCCTCGGCGTTGGCCACCACCGCGCCCCGGCGTACCAGGCGCTGGCGGGTGACCAGGTCCACCCCCATGTGGTTTTCGAACACCCGGATGTTGGGGTGGGCCAGGACCTGCTCCGCCAGGATGCGCTCCACTTCGGCCCCGGTCATGTCCTGGGCGTGAATCACCCGCCGGTGGGAATGGCCGCCTTCCCGGCCCAAATCGTAGCCGTTGTCCTTGCCGATATCGAAATGGGCCCCCATGTTGATCAACTCCCGGATGCGGGCCGGACCCTGGCGGACCACCAACTCGACGATGTCCGGGTGGGACAGGCCTTCCCCGGTGGTG
Source organism: Deltaproteobacteria bacterium (assembly GCA_030655955.1). GTDB lineage: Bacteria > Desulfobacterota > Desulfobaccia > Desulfobaccales > 0-14-0-80-60-11 > 0-14-0-80-60-11. Next base: position 1,813 of record JAUSOZ010000059.1, on the reverse strand, counting down.
AGGGTGTCCTGAATGTGGTATTCAAAGCGGTCATCCGGCCCCAGGACCGCGGCGATGCCGCCCTGGGCCTTGCTGGTGGAGGTCTCCGTCAGGCCCTTTTTGGTTATCAGGTTGACCCGGGCAAACTCCGCCACCTTCAAGGCGTAACCCAATCCTGCCAGCCCTGAGCCGATTACCAGAATATCCGAGGTTTGTTCCAAGTTATTAAGTTCCTTTGTACGAACAGCCCGCTTTTTGGTTTATAGCTGTCAGCTATCAGCGGTCAGCTTTCAGCTTTTTCTCATAGTAACGTAGGGTGCGTCTCACGCACCATCAATTGGCGCGTGAGACGCGCCCTACGGCTATTTCCACTCGTTCCCAAGTTGTACTTGGGAACGAAATGGTTGCCAAGCTGAGCTTGGCGAATAAAGGCGTTCCCAAGCCCAGCTTGGGAACGAGAAAATAGAGCCTTGATTTCACTTCCCCGGTTGGTCGATCAAGCTGATTATAATCCCAATCGGTTCATAAACCGAGACCATTAAATTTATGTAGGGTGCGCCCGGCGCACCGTAAATTCTGAACGGCGCTGGAAGGTGCGCGGTGCGCACCCTAATGGCTCGCTTATGCCGCGTAGCGAATGATCTCCAATTCCGCGGCGGCGTCGGCTCTTTGCAGGATCTCTTCCACGCGATTCATCACCAAATCGTCCAGCAAGTATTCCCGGCAGTTATCGCATTGCAGCACCGGTAACCCTTTCAAGATCACAATGCTCGTATCGCTCACTTTGAAAGGCAAATCGGTAATCAAAGGCCTCAATTTCGAACCACATAGACTGCATCTCATGAGATGTTACCCCTCGTTCCCAAGTACAACTTGGGAACGAGTAGAAAAAGTTGATAGCACCATAAATTCTGCAACGCGCTACAAGGTGCGCGGTGCGCACCCTACATGTTACGGCCCACATCTGGCGGGCAATGCCCGCCCTACATAGCTAACGTCTCAGCAACCTCGCCAGATTTCCTCCTAAAATCATCTCCCGCCAGTCTTCCGGCAGGTTGGCGTCCTCCAGCTCTTTCAGATAGCGGCTGACGGGGAGCAGGGGGTAGTCGCTGCCGAAGATTATTTTGTCGGGGCCGACCATTTCGGCGGCCAGGCGGTAGATCTGGGGCCGGTAGAGGTAGGGGGAGGCGGCGGTGTCGAAGTAGACCCGGCGCAGGACCTCGGGGCCTTCCTTTTTCATCAGGCCGTAGAACGGCAGGCCGCCGCCCCAGTGGGCCAAAATCCAGTCGACCTCCGGGAAGGCCTTGATGACGTTATAGAGGGCCGGGAGCGACAGGGCGGCCTTGCCCGGATACACCGGCCCCACCGGGTCGTTGGTGTGTAAGAGCAGCGGCGCGTGGTAATGGGCGCAGAGTTCGGCGATGGGGGCGAGCCAGGCGTAGAGGTCTTCTTTCAGATCGGTTTCATACCAGGCCAACTCGCCTACGCCCTTAAAACCTGCGGCCAGGCAGCGCTCCACCTCCCGGGCGGCGCCGGGCTCCAGGATGTGCACCGCACAAAAGCCGATGAGGGTCTGGGGATAGCGGCGCATGGCCTCGAGGATCACTTCGTGCTGGCGGCGCCAGAGGGCCTCCCGGCGCCAGGGAAAGCCCATGACCACCGCGGCGTCAACTCCGGCCTCCTCCATGGCCCCCACCATCTCCGGCGGCGTCACCAGCTTGGATTTGGGAGACTCGTACAGCATACGGAAGGCCGGTTCATCATTGAAATAATCCTCGCGGTGGCGGCAGATTTCCTCGGGAAAGAAATGGGTGTGACCATCCATAATCATCTT
>JAUSOZ010000055.1 GCA_030655955.1 Deltaproteobacteria bacterium | reverse complement strand
CCAGTCAGCACCCTTGCGATAAAACGCTTCAATCTTGTTCCCCGTCTTTTTCAGCATCAAGGTGCCTTTGGTATCGGACGTGTTAACCCTAAATTCCACGCCGTTGGAGAAGTGGACACAATAGACTTCGGTTCCAAAGTTTCTTCGAGACACTTCACAGTTATTGCTACGTATCGCCGCCGCACCATTTAAGGTAGGCCAGGTCAGAAGGTTAAAATCGATCTGCACCTCATAATCGCCTGTCAAACCGAATTTAGTGTACAGGTCGCAGCCGTATGCCCCTGAGGGATCGATTGTTGAATTTGACGGCAAGGTGATTTCCAGGTGACCAGTGACCACCGCGGCCGACGGCCCCGTCCCTTTGATATCGATAGAGAACAAGTCAGGGTTAAATTGACCATTATCAAAATTTTCGGTAATGACCCTCGCTTGGGAAGGAGACACCGTCAGGAGCAAAACCGATAGAAGTAACAAGCTCGCCAAGCCCAGTTTTCCACGTGATAAAAACATGATACCTCCTTTAGTGCGCCAACGCTAAGACCGTCCGGTTCATGAGTGGCTCGAGATTATGCGGCAACCTTGGCTACCGCAGTAAAAAATGGTTTGGGACCTCTCTCCCCGAGTTTAACCCCGACAAGTTTCCTCTTTTGTAGCCGAATTGTCTCGCAGGAAAAACGATAGCACAAATTTCGTAATTTTCCCAAAAATTAAGAATACCTGACACTCATAACACCTCGCTGTTATTACTCAGGCCACAAAATTTCTCATCATCAGAACTGAAGTCACTGAAGATGCATTGCCTGGGCTTTCGGCATGGGAACCATTAAATGGCCTGAGTAATATGTCTCCGGGCATGGTCAGAAACCCCGTGCCCCCACTTTGATCAGACCCCCTCGAAGCGTTGGCCTCTCCCCCAAGCAGATAGCAGGAAGTTGCGAGTTCTGCTATAATTTCGCACTTCTTCTGCCGGCATTTGGCTGTTGATGGGCTCATCATATCTACATCTCACGCCCGACTAAATTGTAAAATTTAACCCATTCAATGTTAGATTCGACCTGACCTCGATATGATGGTTGTCATCTCGAAGCTTGGATATTACCGGTTAATTACCCCGCCTGCTTGATGACCCTCACCGTCTCCATCAGGCCGGGTTGCAGGACGTCTATCAGGGCGAGGTTGAGCCCGGCGCCGGCCAGGAGGGCCAGAGCGGCCTCCTCCAGCCGCACGGGGTAGGTGTGCCTGAGTCCGCTCCTGAGGTTGGAGAGCCCCGCCATGGTCCGGGCCGGCTCCCCCCAAAGTTCGCCGCCATGTAAAAGCCGCACCGTCTTGACGACTTCGCCCATCTGGGCCCAGGCGTCGGGCCAGGTGAGGTTGGGGAGGACCGGGTCGTAAATCAACTGGGCATCGGTTAAGCCCGCGGCCAGGGCGTGTGCCCTAAGCTCCAGGGCCAGGGTAATTTTGCCTTCGAGAGCCGCGGCGGGAAAAGACCGGGCATCAAGGAGCAGAAGCACCAGGTCGGTGCCGTGCGCCGCGGCCAGGGGCAGAATCTCCCGGAGTTTTTCCGCCTCCAGGGTGCAGGCGTTGAGGATGGGCGGCTGATTGGCCACGGCCAGGCCCCGGGCCAGCACCCGGGCGTCGGGGCTGTCCAGGATGAGCCGGAGATTGGTGACCTGCTGGACCGCTTCCACCATGAAGGCCATGCGGTCGTGGCGCCGGGGCGGCAGAAACCCGGGGTTGATGTCGATGAGATTGGCGCCGGCCTGCTCGACGCGGCGGGCCAGTTCCTGGAGAGGCCGCGGCTCGAGCCCATCCAGCGCCTGGGCCACCACCGGGTTAAGGACGTGCAGATTGTCCGCGGCAATGATCAGAGGCATGCCAATCTTCCTGAGAGTTCGGCCCGGACCAGCTGCCATTCGGCCTCCAGGGCCTCCAAGGTGTGGGACAAAGCCTCGTCCCATACGACCCGCCGGGAGTCCTGGTCCATAAGCGGCAGGTTGGCCCGGGCGATGTGGTGTGCGCCCCTAAAGGCGGCGCCCAGCAACTCACAGGCCACCAGCAAATCCGCTACCAGATGATGGGCGCATCCGGCCCCGCCCTGGGCCATCAAGGCCAGGCCCTCTTGCGCCTGCTGCATGATCCGGAGGGGACAGGCCACCGCCTCATCCAGGGCCGCGGCCATCTTGCGCGGGTCGCCTTGGGTTCGGGCCCGGGTGAGTTGGGCATAGGCTTCGACATCCTCTGCCTGCAGCCGCATGAGCGCCGCGGCCACCAGGCGGACCCGGCCCAGGAGATCGTGCCAGGGGAATCCAGGGGTTTGCTCCGGAGTCTGGCGCCGGTGCTCCAGTTGGACCACTTTCGCCAGCAGGGCCAGGCCCAGGGCGGCGCTATGGGCCGCGGCGGCGCCGCCGCCGGGATCTGGCCGGGCCTGGGCCAGGGCTTGCAAAAAGGCCGAATCCATATTCCTCCCTTGGTCAACGTGGGCGCCCGGTTTGCCGGGTACGGCAAATTTCCCCGGTCCCTGCTATTGTGGGCCGAAGTCGAGACCGGGTCAACTATTCTTTCAAAGCGAAAGCCATCGTGGCCGGGTAATCGGCACGGACGAGCGGACCCGGCAATGCGCCCCTGGCCTGGTTTATAGGGGTTAACCCAAGGCCGGAAGGTCCAAACATCAATTTGGGTTCGAGGCAAACTGGTTGCCGCATGATTAAAGACCATTAACTTTTTTCAACTCGGTCTCATCTAAGTAAGCAGATGGTGATTTTTGCAAAATGATGCACTTTGTGGAGGCATGTATGAAACGGCTAAGTTTATTTGTTGCACTGGTAATTTTGCTGGCTGGATGCGCGGTCGGCCCGACATCTAGCCCTTCTTATGGTCAGGGTTATGGGGGCTATAACTATCCACCCCCGCCCCAGAATCCTTACGCGACACCGTGGGTCGGGAATAACACGCCTTGGACTTTTTACCAGGGTGATTGGTTTTTAAATGGAATACTGCAGCAATTTTTCGGCAATCAACGTGGCTGGGCCCCGTATTACTCTTATCCGCCCACCTATATAGTCAGACCCAATAACTGGTATGCGCCGCAGTGGAATGCGTGGTATCAACGCAATCCGCATTACTGGCAGACTTTTGAACAAAAGTATCCCTATTGGCGCGGACATCGCGTTGGGCAGCGTTATGACGAGAATTTTTATAATAAATACCATCGCGGCCAGGGGGAAGGTTGGAATCGAGGATTCCATGGCGTCCGTCCGCCTGTAACCGCTCCTGGCCATGACGTTCGTCCTCCTTCAGCCCCGGTTCGTGACCCCAGAGCCACAGGTGGTTCTGGCGTACATGCCCCTGGAGTCCCTGGTCGCGGCGTTCGTGACCCGAGAGCCACAGGTCCTGCCGGTCCTCACCCCGGAGCCCCTGCTCCCGGCGTCCGTCCGGGTCAACCCACCGGTCCTGCCGGCCGTCCCGCGACGCCCACCGGCCCATACATTCGTTCCACCAGGCCGACTAGTCCGGGCGAGCGTCCGGGGAAGCCCACCGCCCCTGTAGTCCGCCCGGGTCAGACCGCCCCCAGCGTGCGTCCGGCAAAGCCCACCGGTCCGAGCGTGCGTCCGGCTCAGCCCGCGAGAACTGGAGGCCATGCCCCTGGAGCCCCGGCCCCTGGCGAGCGTAAATCTCAAAAACCTGATCGGGGTGAAGAAAAACCGCAGTAGCAGTTCTTCTACCGGTGCACGTGCCCAGATCGCTCCACCGGGGCGATCTGGGATTATTTTGCACATTTTATTTTGTATTGGGTAAAGGAAATCAAGGTTTCCCCGGTTTACCTATTAAACCCACTGATACCAAGTTGCCGTCATAGAGGCAATTCTGGCTTTATGGTCGCAACCCCCGTAGGGGCGGTTCGCGAACCGCCCCTACAATTCTAATTATTACTTGTTTGACGGCAACTTTATATGAAAATAGCTCGGTGGGGCGGGCCTCCGTGCCCGCCAGCGCGAGGCGGCCAGGGACGGCCGCCCCACCAACACCAGCTATTTTTCATCTTTCGTTGTGTCCGTGAGGAAATGATCGGGAGTATGAGGTGGTCGGTGGCATATACGCCCGGTTCAAAAATGACTGCAGCCAGAGGTTGGGCAATGGCGGCGATTATGTTGCTGGCGGCCCTGTTCTCCTGGACCCCGGCGGCAGCGCAGTGGAGCGGTCATACCAGCGACCAGCGTTATCCTGCGCCCCGGAGCATCGTGGTTAATTTTTTTGCGGTGGAAGAGGCGGTTTTTGCCATGACCAACGACATCCGCCGACAGAACGGCTTAGCCGTTTTCCTTAAGGATGAGATTTGCCGAAACGCGGCTCGGGGCCATAGCGCCGATATGCTGAACCGCAATTACTTCAGCCATACAGACCCGGAGGGACGCACGTTAAAGGAGCGACTGCCTGCCAACCTCGCCACCCGCCAATGGGGGGAAAACATCTGGACCGGCAGGGGCTATGACCCCAGGCAGGTTCGCTATCTGGCTCAGAAGATTATGGATGGCTGGATGAACAGTCCCGGACATCGAAAAAATATCCTTGACCCAGGTTATACCCACCTGGGAGTAGGGGTGATGGCCAAAAATCAAGAGGTCAAGGCCACTCAGGTCTTCATCGAGATGGCCGGCGCCGGCGTCCCCCAACGGATGGGAAAGCCCTGACCACAGCAGGTCTGGCAGGTGTGGGGGAATGCGTCAGTGTAATCGCAGGGGGCGTTTAATGCCCTTCTTTATGTTGCCTTAACCCCACCCTCCAATTATGCCGCCCTGTAATCGGCATGAACATATTTTTCCCGTTTAATTCAGGGCCAAACCTCTTGCGGCCTCCTTGCACCCATCCCGACAGAATGGTTATAATTAAAAAAAACCATTGAGGCAGACCAGATCTTACGGTGCTGGCCCGCCGGACCCCCGAGCCCATGGAAAAAATCCCCGACCCCAAAGAACTGGAAAAAGAACTGAGTGATTACCTCACCAAAAAATACGGTAGCCGGATTAAAGTACTGGCGCCGCATTGGGTGGCCAAAGCGGAGATCGACGGCGAGGACCAGGGAAAAAGCCCCAAGCTCGGACAAATAAAGTTCGACCTGAAGCCGGAGGAGTTGGAAGCCTACCTGCATGAGTATGTCATCAAACAGGATTTGGCCAAGAGTGTTTTGGCCACCAAGGTCTGCACCCATTTCAATCGCATCCGCCATTCCCTGGAGTTGGGCCGGGACCCGGAACCCGGGGTGGGCTCCATCAAGAACAACATCATCCTGATCGGCCCCACCGGCGTGGGCAAGACTTACCTGGTCAAGCTCATTGCCAAGAAGATCGGGGTGCCGTTCATCAAGGGCGATGCCACTAAATTCAGCGAAACCGGCTACGTGGGCGGTGATGTGGAAGACCTGGTCCGGGACCTGGTTTACGCCGCCGGCGAGGATCTGGAACTGGCCCAATACGGCATTATCTATATTGACGAAATCGACAAGATCGCCTCCTCCGGGCACACCTGGGGAGGGCCGGATGTGTCGCGCTCCGGGGTCCAGCGGGCCCTGCTGAAGCCCATGGAAGAGACCGAGGTCGACCTGAAGGTGGCCCATGATCCGGTGTCCCAGATTCAGGCCATCGAGCATTACCGCCGCACCGGCAAAAAGGATAAACGCACCCTCAACACCCGGCACATCCTGTTCATTGTCAGCGGCGCCTTCAACGGTCTGGACAAGATGGTCAAGGAGCGCCTCAGCAAGCAGGAGATCGGCTTCCGGGGCGGGATGACCTCCCGGGAGTTGGACCGGACCTTTCTCAAGCACGTCACCGCCGAAGACCTGATCAAATATGGCTTTGAATCGGAATTCGTCGGCCGCCTGCCGGTGATCGCAGTGCTGGAGGAACTCAGCGCCGACGATCTCTATGCGATTCTGCAAAACCCCAATAACCCCATTATCACCAGCAAAAAGCGGGATTTCGGGGCTTACGGCATCGACATCACCTTTGAGGGCGAGGCCCTGAAGATGTTGGCGGCCCAGGCCGCGGTCGAGAAAACCGGGGCCCGGGGCCTGGTAAGCGTCATCGAACGGGTGCTCATCCAGTTCGAAAAGCGGCTGCCCTCCACCCAGGTCAAGCACCTGGTGGTGACGCCGGAAATCGTCGAACACCCCGAGGCGGAACTGGAGCGTCTGCTGGCTGACCCCGAGGACCCCGAACGCCTGGCGAGATTCAGCCAGGCGGCCGTTAAGGAGCGGGAGGGCCTGAAAGAGTCCATCCGGCGCCGGGGACCGGAGTTACTCAGCCGCTACCACCTGCCGCTGACCGAAACCAGGGTGGAATTACTCGCCAGCCGGTATCATCACTGGGACTGCGACTTAAAAACCGCCATAGAAGATTTGGCCCGGCTCTATGACCAGGTGGGCCGTTTCGCCGAAAAGTTCCTGGACAACCACGGGATCGAACTGCATTTTGAACCGGATGCCGTGGATGCACTTCTCCAGCAGGCCGTGGCCCGGGACACCTCCGCCCTGGCCGTCTGCCAGGAGATGGCCCAGGACCTGGAATACGCCTTGAAACTGGTCCGGGACCGGACTTCCCAGGACCAGTTCATCCTGACCCGGGAGGCCCTCTGCGACCTGGATGCTTATCTCAACCGGGTCATCCGGGAACACTACCAGACCACCCTGTTCAGAGAGTAGGCCCCTATGATCGGAGTCTCCAAACTCTATTGCGGCGCCGTCGAAGCCGGCGATGTGCTGCGTTACCGGGGCCGCCGGGCCCAGGACCTGCCGTCCCACCTCCTGCAGTTCTCGGCGGACAAAAAGCCGGTGGTGGTCTGGAACGTCACCAAACAGTGCAACCTCAAGTGCCTCCACTGCTACGCCAAGGCCACCGCAGGCGCATCCCCGGATGAACTAAGCCTGCCCGAAGGCCTGACTTTGCTTTCCAACCTGAAGGATTTTGGCGTGCCGGTCGTGTTGTTTTCCGGGGGCGAACCCCTGATGCGGCCGGACCTGCCGGAACTGGTGGCCTGGACCGTGGCCCACGGCATGCGGGCGGTGATCTCCACCAACGGCACCCTCATCGACCGGGAGCGGGCGCGGCAATTGCGCGACCTGGGCCTGTCTTACGTGGGCATCAGCTTAGACGGCACCGCCGCCACCCACGACCGCTTCCGGGGCCAAGCCGGGGCCTTTGCCGCGGCCATGGCGGGAGTCCGCAACTGCCAGGAAGTGGGCCTCAAGGTGGGACTTCGCTTTACCGTCAGCCGGCTCAATTATCAGGAAGTGCCGGCCATGTTCGACCTGGTGGAAGAATATGACATTCCCCGCATCTGCTTTTATCACCTGGTCTATGCCGGCCGCGGCAGCAAGCTGGTGGAAGAGGCGCTGACGCACGGGCAGACCCGGGAACTGGTGGACCTGATCTGCGCCCGTACCCGGCGGCTCTTTGATGCAGGCAAAGCCGTGGAAGTGTTGACGGTGGATAACCACGCCGACGGCCCCTATATCTACCTCAAGCTGCTCCAAGAAGACCCGCGGCGGGCGGCGGAAGTGCTGGAACTCCTGCAGATGAACGAAGGCAACAGCTCGGGCCGGGGCATCGGCTGCGTCAGTTGGGACGGGCAGGTTCACGCCGACCAGTTCTGGCGTCACGATTCCTTCGGCAACGTCCGGGAGCGCCCCTTTAGCCAGATCTGGACGGACCTGTCCAACCCGCTCCTGGCTCGCCTCAAAGACAAGAAGCGCTTCGTCACCGGCCGCTGCGCCATTTGCAAGTGGCTGGACGTCTGCGGCGGCAACTTCCGGGTCCGGGCCGAAGCCCTCACCGGGGACCTCTGGGCCCCGGACCCCGCCTGCTATCTCACCGACGCCGAGATCAGCTGAGAGAAAGTTGCACAGTGGGGAGCGTCTCACGCGCCACTTGATGGTGCGTAAAACGCACCCTACATTTCTGCCGGCACTGTTCCGACTATCCCTTTTCATCGCTTCGTTGTGTCCGCAAGGAAATGGTCGTGGGTATGATACCGAGTTGCGTTCAAAAAGGAACGAAGTAAATGTAGGGGCGCACCTGTGTGTGCGCCCTCTTGGGGGGACACGCAGGTCCCCCCCTACAAAAATTGTCCATTGATCGCCAAATGGTATGAGAGGGGACACGCATGAAAACCGTGGCCATCGTCAACCCCACCGCCGGCTACCGCCGGGCGCGGCGGCTCTGGCCTCGCCTCCTGGCGTCTCTGGGAGAGCCTGGCGCCAACGTGGCTACCTGGTGGACCGAATGGCCCGGCCACGCTGAAACCCTGGCAGCCCGGGCTCGCCGGGAGGGGTTTGACCGGGTGGTGGCGGTGGGCGGCGACGGCACCCTGCTGGAAGTGGTGAACGGCTTGTGGTGGGAACTGCAGGGGCCGCTGCCCAGCGTCGGGGTGGTCCCCTTCGGCACGGGCTGCGATTACGTGCGCAGTTTTGACCTGGGGCAGACCCTCCGGGATAAGGTGATGAGCGCCCTGGGGCAGGCAACGCTGACGGTGAGCCTGGGGCTGGTGCGCCTCCAGGGGTTTGACGGCCAACCCCGAGTCCGGGTGTTCATCAATGTCCTGGGCCTGGGTTTCGATGCCCGGGTCATCAATTGTTTCCGGCAACAACGCCTGCGCCTGCCGGGCAAGACGGCTTACTTCCTCAGCGGCATCCAGGAGTTGGCCCGGCTGACCCATCACCGCATAACGGGATCGCTGGACGGCCGCCGCCTAAAGACCGACGCCATGCTGGTGGCCATAGGGCTGGGGCGCTATTTCGGAGGCGGCTTGATGATAACCCCGGGGGCATCGCCTACAGCCGGCCATTTTCACGTAGTCCTGGCCCAAAAGCTAACCCGTCTGGAGTTGCTGACCATCTTTCCCAGCCTCTACGCCGGCAAACATCTGGACCACCCCCGGATTCAGGCGGCTAATGCCAGCCACATTACGATTCATGCCGATCCCCCGGCTGATGTCGAAGCCGAGGGGGAGTTGGAGGGCACCACCCCCCTGGAAGTAACGATAATCCCCCAAGCCCTCCGGATTGCCGCCCCGTCTTTAGCCGCGTCATTGCTTCTCCGGCTCTGAAGCGCCCGGTTTTTTTCAGCCAACCCGAAGCATTCCCGTAAACGCCCGCCGGAAGTTTTGCTTGCGCCATCCTCCCGTTCCTCTAAAATGTCAGCATGAAAAAATTCCGGATAGCGCTTCTCAGCCTTCTCCTGTTGCTCATCCTGGCGCCCTGGGGTTATGCGAACCAGGTTGACCTGAGAATTTTCTATGTCAATGATTTTCATGGGTTTACCGAACCATCTAAAGCCAGCGCCCATGAGGCGTCCTTGGGGGGTATTGCCTATCTGGCCGGGGCCGTGGACCGGGCTCGGGGAAAACAGCCGGGTTTATTGCTGGCCGCCGGGGATATGATCCAGGGGAACCCCTGGGCCAATCTGTTTAAGGGCAAATCCACTATTGAGGTGATGAATGCCATGCGCTTCGACGCCATGGTGGTGGGCAACCACGAGTTTGATTTCGGCCCCAAGGTCTTGAAGCAAAGGATGGCCCAGGCCCGTTTCCCGGTGCTGGGAGCCAACGTCAAGGGTTTGGCGGCCCTCAAGCCCTATGTCATCAAAAATTTCCCAGGGGTCAGAGTTGCCATCATCGGTGTGGTTACCCCGGAAACCCCCGTCGCCACGCATCCCCGGAATGTTACCGGTTTGACCTTCAGCACCCCGGAGAGCGCGGTTAGGAAGTATCTGCCGGAACTCAAGCGCCGGGCCGATATCATCATCGTCCTGTCCCATTGCGGCTTTCAGGCGGACCGAGAGCTGGCCGCCAAAGTCCCGGGGATCGATGTCATCGTCGGCGGGCACTCCCACACCAAGATGCTTCAACCGGAGTTGCTGGGCCAGACCATCATCGTCCAGGCCTGGGAACACGCCAAGGCCCTGGGTATTTTGAACCTGAAGATAAAAGATGGGAAGGTAATCGGGTTCGATGGGGGGCTCCAGGAGATCAGCCCCGCCAGCGGCGCGCCAAATAGCCGGGTTCAGGACATTGTGGCCCGTTATGAACGCCAGGCCGATTCCCTCTTGCAGCGTACCATCGGCGAGACTCAGGTGGACCTGGACGGGGCACACGTCAGGACCGGAGAAACCAACCTGGGTGATTTCGTCGCCGACGTCATGCGGCAGACGGCCGGGGCTGAGGTCGCTCTGATCAACGGCGGCACCATCAGGACCAGCATCCCTCAGGGCAAGATCACCGTGAAAGACATCTATGCCGTGCTCCCCTTTGACAACTACCTCGTGGCCATCAGCCTCACCGGGGCCCAGGTCAAGGCGGCCCTGGAACACGGTGTGGCCAAGCTGGATGAGCCGTCCGGCAGCTTCCCCCAGGTCTCGGGTCTCACCTTTACGTACAGCCGCAGCGCCCCGGCGGGTGCCCGGGTTAAAGACGTCACGGTCGCGGGCCGGCCTCTGGACCCCCAGAGAGAGTACGTTGTGGCTACCAATGATTATCTGGTTGCCGGCGGCGACGGTTATACGGTCTTCGGGGAGGCCCTGAAAAGCGCCGGCGATTATACCAACCAGGGGGGCACGCTCACCAGCAGCAAACTGGCCTATAATGACCCCGGCACCTGGCTGCGGGACCTGCTGATTACCGCGATCCAGGCCCGGAAAACCATCGCCCCCAAAACCGACGGCCGCATCAAAGCCGTGGACTGATATGCGAGTTTACGTGAACCAGAAACCCGTGGATCTGGTCCCGGGGATGCAGGTAAGGCACGCCTTGATCCAGGCCGGAAAGATGGCGGCCATCGCCGCGGGGCTCAAGGTCTATGATGAGTGGGGCCATGAGTTGGGCCTCGATGGGGGCTTGGCCCCCGGCATGAAAATTTTGGTAAAATAACTACCCGAAAGGAAAACACCATGGCTGAAGTTGAACTCCCCAAGCCCGAAGAACTGGAAGAGGTCATGAGTCACAGATTCACCCGGCGGGTGGCCCTGACCACCGCTATTTTTGCGGCCATCCTGGCCATCAGTTCCCTGGGCGGCAGCAAGGCCATGAAAGAGATGATCCTGTACCAGCAGCAGGCGTCCGACCAGTGGGCTTACTACCAGGCCAAGGCCGGCCGGGAACATTTCTACCGGGGCCAGAAAATGCGCCTGGAGCTTGACCTCCTGGAAAAAGAGACCTTGAAGCCGGAGATCAAGCAGCGCTACGAGGCGCTTCTCAAGCAGATGGCCACCCAGGAGGAGCGCTATGGCAAGGACCGCAAAAATATTGAAAAGGAGGCCCGCAAACTGGAACACGAACGGGATATCGCCCGCAGCCAGGACCCGTATTTTGAATTCGCCGAGGTCCTGCTGCAGATTGCCATCGTCATGGCCACCGTGTCTATCCTGTCACAATCCGGGGCCATCTTTGGGGTATCCATTACCGCGGCAGTTTTTGGCGCCCTGTTATGCCTGAACGGGTTTTTGCTGTTGGTTCGCCTGCCGTTTTTGTCGCATTGAGGTGAGCCAGATTTTTCTTTCTTTCATAAGGGCAGGGTAGGGCAGGGGCACTCACAAAAAACCAAACACGGAAAATGTGGCAAGTCCCTGCCCCCGGATCTCACCAAAGTAAACCGCCGCCGGCCTCACAAGACCAGATATTTCACCACATAAACCAGGCCCCAGACGCCCAGACCGAGACTCATCAGCCACAAGATTTTCTTGCGGCTGAGCGCCCCTGCGGCGGAACTCATGATGCCCAGTTGGAAGAGAATCACGGCCAACCCCAGTTCGCCGGCCTTCTGCGCCAACTCTTCCTCCTGGGCGGCCAGGGATTGGGCCTCCTTTTTGATCTGATCCCGCTCCCGGTTCAGGCGGACCATTTCCTCTTCGTAGGCCTTGATCTTGGCGGCGGTGGTCTTGTGAGCCTTGGCAGCTTTGCCCTCCGAAAGCCCCAGGGACGCCAGGATATCCCGGTGTAGACCGAAATTATCCTTCCTGAGAGTTACCACCTGATAATCTTGCCATTGCTGGGCCTCCCGGGCGGCAAAAATCTGCGCCCGGGTGGCATAACCGCTGGACTTGAAGGCCGAGACGCCTGCGGCCGCCGCCAGGACGATGACCGTCAGGACTGCGAGTTTGAGCCAGGTTGCTTGCTGCGGTTCCGCCATGAAAGGTCCCCGTGATTTCCCCGTGCCCTGAGGCCGGCAAACAGATACAAAAGGTACTTACTCAATGGTAACCTACGGGTGCCGCGATGCCGACATGCGGGCGAGGTGTGTTTATCCTGTAGCGCAACCGCCGATAATTGTCAATGGTTCGGGCAGGTAAAATGGCTTCCTGGCGGCGGTGCGCCCGGGTCAGGGGGCCGCGGCCTCCCCCAGGGCCGCGATGGACTTGGCCGTGCCCTTCTCACCCCGGATCAACACCCCGCCGATGAGGGGATTAATGGCGTTGAGGACCAGGGCCAGCTTCAGCCGCTCCTGCCCCACCAGGGCCGCAAAGGGATAAACCGGACGTTTAGGGGTCAAATTATTCCTCTATCCAAATTAAAAATTGCAACGAATCAAAGTTTCCATCCTTTAATCCTGCCTCACGGTCTGCAAGAAATGCTGCTAACATTTCTCCATCTATGCCAATGATCCCAGAGGCTTTGAGTAGTCGCCAAGCATTTGAACTAATTGAACCAGTAGTAATTAGTAGTGCAAAAATAGGGTCCCCTACACGCACACGAAAATCATCAAATGGAGAGCCTATGCTACCAAAAGCCCCAGCACGTCCTAAAGTTATTGCCCCAACTAATTCGCGAATTATGGAGGTTCCAGATTGAGGTTTTGGATAATGTTTAGCCTGCCCCACTATCCATATTGAGAGTTGCTTTTGAATAGTAGGATATAAATCTTTTGGAAAAAAGATGCTTTCTAAGGAAAGTTGTCCATAAAAATCAATCCCCTCATCTGCAGAACTTCTAGTTACTTTTGGATTCTTAACACCAATTAATTCTATAACCCTGCCACAAAGAAATTCAAATTGGCGTGGAGTAATTCTCGAAAATGCATCATGATAAGAGCGGAACGCTAATCTTCTAGTTTTTTTCTCCCTAATCTCTTCGTTATCAGTCGGTTCAATGAAACAAGCACCTTGGATCATATAAGCTGATGATGAATTGAAGGTCAGAGAAGAGGGACGCCCCATTTCTACTAACCCGCTCAATTCTTTTTGTATAAGCAATAGTGTTGGGTCGTTCCATATTTCTGCTTTTTCTATTGCCTCTGATTGTTTCCCAAGCAGTCCTATTGAAACAGAAATATCCGTTATAATCTCTATCAGCGGCCGAGGGGAAGCATCAAGTTGGGTATTCTCAAATATCAACTTGCACAATAAAGAGGGTCCAGGTCTCATAATACTTAACGACACAAGCTAATTTGCAGTTTTTAGCAATTGATGGTCACTAAGTCTCTCATTAGCTACTTGGGCGAGCTTTCTTATTAGACCAGCATCCTCATCGGTCAATGTTTTTAGGTCCTTAACTCCCATTGACTCAAGAGACCTTATTGCAGCTGATACTTCAACAACCCATATGTGCGAAAGTTCCTCCATTTTCGCCGCACTGAGAGCTTCTTGAAATGGCCTATTAGGATCGAGCAAAATATGCTTGGATTCATGTTTTGGCAAAATAGAACGAAGTTCTCTAACTTGCAAATATGTGGTAATTTTTTGATCTTTGGTATTTCCCTCTTCGTCTTCAGATGGAGTAATTAAATTAAAAAATTCAAATAAAGCGTCATGATTTGTAAACTCGCTTGTGTCATCATTCCATCCGAGCCAGTTTTTAACAACTTGAATGGATATGGCTTCATGAAATAATGGATACATTGAAGGCTTCGCATAACCTCCAAACTCTTCATCATTTTGCATTTGTTGCAATGCTTTAAAAGCTCTATATCTACGATTCACCTCTGTTGCTGACATTGCAAGTCTTTCAGCAACCTCGGTCGCTTCTAATTTAAGATCATCTCTCATTGATGCTACAAGCTTTGCACGTTGGTAACCACCCCATTGTTTCGTACCAGATACATGCCTTATACCCATTAATGAAGCTCGGAATATTTGGTCTGGCATTGTTTGTTCAGCAATTAAAACTGGCAATTTTTTTATAGAATCAAGAACATCTTGGGGGATATCAACGCCTGCACCATGATCTTCTATAATCCATTTTACTGCTGCAAGACGCCTGTTTCCTTCAATTACTATCCATCTTTTATCAGTAAAATGAGCATAAGGGCGAACTACAATTCTCTCTACCGTTATATATCCATTACGTAAAATGGAGTTTTTCAGAGCTTGAAGTGTCTCTTCTTGCCGCAAACGAAGGTAAGCACGTTTCTGAACTGATTCCTCATGAAAACGATCCTCTGCTGCATAAACGAACCCCTCTAAATCTTGGAAACGATAATTATTGGGATCAAGCAGGAGGAATTCAGGAGCAAATTTCCCTTCTTCAAGGATTGCCATATTTATTCTCCTCTCCATAACTATAAAAGAATATTATATAAATTACTTGAAATCATTATAACATTATAAATTGAACGTCAAATATTTTTTCTCTAATAATTACCAGTGCCAAACTCACCGGTAGGGTAAACCGCCGCGGGCCGGCGCTGCCGGGGTTGAGGTAGAGGACGCCGTTTTGGCGCTCCAGGTGGGGGGAGTGGGAGTGGCCGAAGATGACCGCGGCCAGCCCGGCGGCGGCGGGGTCCAGGTCCAGGCAGAAGAGTTCGTGGAGGACATAGAGGTGGACGCCCCCCACCTCCACCACGAGGGATTGGGGCAGGTCGGCGGCCCAGTCGGCCCGGTCGGTGTTGCCCCGTACGGCGTGCACCGGGGCGATGCGTTTCAGGGCGCGCAGAATCTTCGGGTGGCCGATATCCCCGGCGTGGATGATGAGTTCCACACCCTCCAGGGCCTGGATGGCCTGGGGACGCAGCAAGCCGTGGGTGTCGGAGATGACGCCGATGAGGTGCTCAGTCATGAAAGCCCAGCAGGGCAGGGGAGGCCCAGGGGTGGCTCGACTGCCGGGGGAAAAGCTGCAGCCGGCGTACGCACCTCCTGGCCGCGCCCGGTTAACCCTTTTGGTAAATCAGCCTGACCAGGCGTCCCAGACCCTCCAGGCTCATGCGGTCCTGGGCGTACATGTCGGTTACCTTTACCAGAGAGGCCAGGAGTGGCAGGCTCCCAACCTTTTCATCCAGTTGTTTGCGCAACTTCTGTTCGTGACCGGCCAGAAACTTGGCCCTCTTGGTTTCCTCACCGCAACCGCAGGCACAATCAGGCATCGGATTCCTCCTCTCCGGCTAACTACCGTGAAATGGCTTGCAAATGCGGCCATCATACTAAACCTGCAGAAAAATTCAAGTGTTTAGATTTCATCCGGCGCAGAACTGCGCCCAATGGTGGGAGGCCGGGGCAGGGGTGCGGCAAGGCAGCAGGGGAGGGGGCCGGGTATCCTGTCTATCTAATAACAATGATCAATCAAAAAATTATTATATGTCATTCTGAGCGTAGCGAAGAATCTCTCTTTTTGAGCCGCCGAGATTCGTAACGAAGCGTCGTTGCGTTCAGAATGACATGAATATTCAATGTTTTTTGACCGCAACTTCGT
>JAUSOZ010000049.1 GCA_030655955.1 Deltaproteobacteria bacterium | reverse complement strand
GTAGGGGCGGTTCGCGCACCGCCCCTACAATTGGGCGTATTACTTGTTGGTTGGCGACGTTGGTAGTAGAATCCCTCAGCCGGAAAATCAGACAGCGCCCCGAAATTACGCTGGAGGTAGCGCACCAGGTACCGGGGCGTCAACTCCTCCCCCGTCACCTCCTGGACCAGGGGCCGGGCCCACAAGCGGTTGCCCTGGGAGTGAATCTTGTCCTTCAGCCAGGTGAGCAGCGGGGCAAAATCGCCCCGGGCAAACCCCTCTTCCAGAGGACCCAGTTGGGCCTCGGCGCTGGCGCAAAACTGGGCGGCATAGAGATTCCCCAGGGTGTAGGTGGGAAAATAGCCGAACAGCCCGGCGGACCAGTGGATGTCCTGCATGACCCCCTGGCCGGGACCGGGAGGCGTCAGCCCCAGGTAGGCGCGCATCTTGTCGTTGAAGGCCCCGGGCAAATCCTTCACCTCGAGATCGCCGTTCATCAAGGCCCGCTCCAGCTCGAAGCGCAGGAGGATGTGCAGGTTGTAGGTCACTTCGTCGGCTTCGGTGCGAATCAGCGACGGCTTGACTTCATTGATGGCAAAGTGAAAGGTGTTAAGGGGCACATCATGGAGTACGGGAAAGACTTCCTGAGCCCTCTTATAGAAGAAATGCCAGAACCCCAGGGAGCGCCCTACCAGGTTTTCCCATAACCGGGACTGGGATTCGTGAATGCCCAGGGAGACGGTGTCCCCCAGGGGGGTGCCCCAGTGGGCCGCCGGCAGCCCCTGGTCGTAGAGGGCATGACCCGTTTCGTGCAGGACGCCGAAAAAGGCCGGGCAGAAATAATGCTCGTCAAAGCGGGTGGTGATGCGCACATCCCCGGGGCCGATGTCCGTGGAAAAGGGGTGGGCCGTAGGGTCCAGGCGGCCGCCGGCAAAATCGTAGCCGATGGCTTGAGCCGCCAGCCGGACCAGGCGGTCCTGGCTATCCACCGGGAAATGCCGCCGCACCACCTCGCCCTGGGGCCGCCGCCCGCTCTCCTGGACCGCCGCCAAGACCCGGAGGAGGGATACCCGGAGCTCGCCCAACAGGGGCGCCAGCGCCGCCGCGGTTTCGCCCGGCTCAAAATCGTCCAGTAGGGCGTCATAGGGTTCGGCGGCGTAGCCCAGGGCCTGGGCCTCCTGCCGCTTCAGGGCGACCACCGTGGCCAGGAAGGGCTGAAAAGTCTCCCAGTCGTCCTGCGGCCGGGAGCGCTCCCAGACCGTTTCCCCTTCGGCGGTGGCCTTGGCCAGGGCCACGGCCAAGGCCTGGGGAATTTTGACGGCCCGGTCGTAATCCCGCCGCCACTCCCGGACGTTCACCGCCGCCACAGCCATGGGGTCCACCACCAGGTCCGAGGCCTCCACCCGGGCCAGGGCCTCTCCCATCCGGGGATCGGTGGCCCGAACATGAATCCACTTGGCCAGCAGGGCGAACTGGTTGTGGCGGTGATCATGCCCTTTGGCCGGGATGTGAGTGCGCTGGTCCCAGCCCAGCACGCGGCCCATGGATTTCAAGTAGGCGGTCTCTAGGCTGTGCTCCGTCAGCCACCGGTAAGCGTCATCGGGCGTCATGGATTACCTCCTGATACCGAGTTGCGTTCAAAAAGGAACGAAGTAGCTTCTGGTTCCCAAGCTCCAGCTTGGGAACCCCATTGCAGGCCAAGCTCTTGCTTGGCGAGAGAATCGTCTATTTATTGCGCCATGTGCCCCAAGCAGGAGCGTGGGGGGGAATTTACATTCCCAAGCAGGAGCTTGGGAACGAGGGAAAGGCGGGATGCGCGGCGCTTTCTGCTCCTATGGACTACGGGCTGAAAAGATTCAGTGGGGCGGGCGTCCCTGCCCGCCAGTCGGTCCGCACAGGCTGGAAAGCCTGTGCCACCGGAAGAACTTTTACCGAATAAAATGGTGCGCAAAGCGCACCCAACTTCCCTCAGCGCCTCAGCTGCCAGGCCACCCAGGTGTAACTCTTCTCCGGCGGGAGTTCGATGACCCACTCGTCCCGGGTGCGCCGGGTCTCCAGGACCCAACCCGCTTGTTCATATCCGGTCCGGAGTTCCTCCTCCTGGGTGTCCTTGAAACCCGACAGGATCAGGCGGGCGTCGGGGGCCGCCAGCCGGGTGAATTCCGCCACTTTGTCCATCTGGACGGCCCAGGGCAAATTCCCCAGCATCACCCCGAAGGCGTGCCGGAGACATTCCGTCGATCCCCGGACCACCTGCACCGCGGCGGCCAGGCCATTGGCCCGAGCGTTGTTCCGGGTGGCGGTCACCGCCCGCCAGGAGAGATCCACCCCCACGCCGGCCTGGGCCCCGGCGGCCACCCCGGCCAACAGGAGCACCCCGGAACCGCAGCCCACGTCCAGGAGTTGGGCGCCAGGCGCCGCGGCCAGGGTCTCGACCAACAGCTCCAGGCACAGGCGGGTGGCGGGATGGCCCGGCGGAAAGGTCGAGCCCGCCGTCAACACCAGCACCCGCTCCCCCGGCCGGGGCCGGTAGGGCCGCCAGGGGGAACGCAACACCAACTGAGGCGATAAGCGGTTAAACATGGTCAGACGTGGTCTCCCCGTAAGCCCTGGGATCACTTACCTGTTCAGAAAAATTCTTATTCAGTGATGGCACAGGCGTTTCACCTGTGCTGTCGGGACAGGTTTTAAATCCAATACTGTTCACTTAAGTTTTGCCGTATTTCGATGGCCCGCTGGGGCGAGGAGGCCCCCCCTCACCCCAGCTCTCTCCCCCCGCCGGGGGGAGAGGGAGAATTACTG
>JAUSOZ010000037.1 GCA_030655955.1 Deltaproteobacteria bacterium | reverse complement strand
TAGTATCAGGGTAATTTTCTGCCTCGGAGCCACCACCGCCCCCCCAGGATGAGGGTGGGAGCCAGGGCCAGGGCTTCGGTGACTTCCCGGGGCAGGCGGCCGTCCCCCGCCAGGTAGAGCAGGGCGCCTAAAAGGACGGTGAGGCCCAATTGGAGCAGGGGACGCCGGCGCATGAGCCCCAGACGCCGCTGGCAGTAAGCCACGGTCAGGACCGCCACTCCGCCCTTGGTGAGCACCATGGCCAGGGCCGCCCCCATGAGAGGCGCCCGGGGAATGACCAGGGAGCACCAGGCCAGGTTGAAGGCCAGCCCGCAGAGGTAAAAGATCAGGAGCAGCCGCTGGAGCCGCATGCTGATCATGAGCAACGCCGCCAGGTTGTGCATAAAGGCAAAGACCACGGTCACCGACAGGAGCTTTTGCAGCCAGGGGGCTTCCGGGTAATGGGGCCCGTAAACCAGGGCGATGATGCGGTCGCTCTCGATGAACAGCACGAACATGACCACCAGGGCGACGGCCAGCAGCCAGCGGCTGGTGTCCTGGGCCAGTTGGGAGACTTTGCTGCGGTCCACCTCCCAGAGTTGGACGAAGAGCGGGAACAGGACGCTCTGGAGGAGCAGGCCGGAAACTATGGCCGAAAGGCCGTCGACTATCTGCCAGGGAACGCTGTACTGGGCCACTCCGGCCGCCCCGACGTACTTCTGGAGGAAAAAGAGGTTGGCCTTGTTGTAGATGATGGCCGAGACCTCGATGAGGGCAAACACCAGGCCCAGGCGCATCAGGGAACCCATCCGTCCCAGGGAAGGCCACTTAAAGCGGAAGTTCCCCCGGGAGCGCACCAGGATAAAGCTGCCTCCCAGGTTGACCAGGCTCTCGATGAGCTTGAAGGCGGCTATTACCAGGGGTGGGGCGCCCAGGGCCAGGGCGATGAGGCCGTAGCCGAAGCCCAGGCCGGCCGCCACGACCTTGATCTTGCCCTGGAGGTCCTGCCGGCCCCGGACCTCCAAGGCCACAAAGAAAGAGTTGGACAAGGCCTCCAGCCCCAACCCGAGGCACAGCATGAACATGACCTGCTTGAGGGACTGGGAGTAGCCCTGCCACTCCATGAAGCCTAATACCCCGATGAGCGCCAGGACCAGCAGGACGCCTTTGAGGAGGGAGACCTGGGTCAAGGCGGCGTCCGGGTCCCCGTCCTTCTTGGCCAGGAGGGACACCAGGGGCAGGTTGAGGCCGAATTCCGCCACCAACAGCAGGATACTCCCCAAACCCACGGCCAGCATAAACTCCCCGTAGGTGGTGGCGCTGACCCGGGCCAGATAAATGAGGAAAACCGCCTGCAAGGCCTCCCGTACCCAACGGGCGCTGAGCAGGTAGGCAAACTTCTGGAGGATGCGGGGAGGAGGGGACTCTTCCGGAATTGGCGGGCTGGGGTTGCTTATGAGCATCAAGGGACCGGCGTTGGCCTTAAGGTTGATTTTGAAGCCCGGGGCCGCCCATCAGGGAGCCTACCGAAACTTCTTTTATACCAGATATTGCCGCCGCCGGTGCGGAAAAGTCGCCTGGAGGCCGGCTGGGGCCAAAATTCCGGCCGGAACGCGGCCTGGGCCTGCAGGGGTTGGACACCCCCGCCCGGCGTTCAACCTCGAGGTTTTCGTCAGGGTAAGTGTAAGGCTCAGTGAAAGTGATTGCCATGCCCGGCGCCATGTTTTATCATTTTGCCAGGCAAAGCCAACGTCGGCCGGGTATCCGGCCAGGCTCAGCCTCGAAAAAGATTGGCGGTACAGGCTTCACCGTGAGAATCCAGACGGAGGGCCAGGTTTAAAACCCGCCCCTAGAGGGAATTTCATGGTTGGAGAAGGCCGATACTTCGGCCATGACGGTTTATCTGACGCAGGCTGAAGCCTGCGGCTACAGACGGGTCACTTCCCGGCGAAATCGAAAATTCTCTGGAGTAGTCAAGGATGCCGGACCACAAAAACGATACCGCCGCCAACTGGTTCCAGCGCCATCCTAAGAAAACCCTGGTTGCGGTTACCCTGTTTTTCATCCTGGTTATCGTCTTTGCTTCGGAGAAATTCCTGGAATTCAATAACCGCCGGCACGGGATTGTGCTGGAGACGGAAGTTGAAAGACGGTATGTCAGGTTAAAGGAGTTCCGTCCCGGGGCGCGTCTGATGCTGACCTTTCCCCGCAATCACCTGCCCTACACCGACAATGTCTTCACCAAGCAGTACCGGGTTGAGATAGATAGTAACGGCTTTATTGGCCCTTCCCGGAAATATGACGCCCCCGATAAGGTCATCGTGTTCCTGGGCGGGTCCACCACCGAGTGCATGTTTGTGGACCAGGACCAGCGGTTTCCCTACGTGGCGGGGCGGATTCTGGAGCAGGAGACCGGAGCTCAAATCAATTCCTACAACGGCGGCATGTCGGGCAGCAACACCCTGGACGCCATCGATATCCTGATCAACAAGGTTATCCCCTTGAAACCCGACGTCGTGGTCTTCATGGAGAACATCAACGACCTGAGCACCCTGCTGTACGAAGGAAGTTACTGGCATAAGGGTAAGGCCCGGTCGCCCCTGGAGACCCTGAAAAAGCGGCAGTGGGTGGGCAAGCTCCTGAAAGAGATTTTCATCCCCCATCTCAACCACGCCTATAGAAATCTCAAGAAGACCCTGTCAGGCAAAGAGGAGGACGAGTTCGCCGGCGCCCGGGGGAAAGAGCTGGTTATTGACCAGGCCAAACTGGAGCACGATTTTGCCGCCAACCTCCAGACGATTGTTTGTACCTGCAAGGCCTGGTCCATCGTGCCGGTGCTCATGACCCAGGCCAACCGGATCACGGACCACCCCGATCCGGTGGTGGCGGCCTACATCGCCCGGGACGGCCGCGACCGCGGCCTCAGCTACCAGAGATTCAAAGGGCTGTATGACGCCTTCAACGACACCATCCGGGAAGTGGGCCGGAAAAACCAGGTCATGGTCATCGACCTGGCCCGGGAAGTGCCCGCCGATAAAGAACATCTGTATGACCTGGTCCACTTCAATGATGCCGGGTCCCAACTGGCAGCCCGGATCATCGCGGCCCGGTTGAAGGGGGTTATCGCGCCGCAGTAGGGGCGGACCTGCGTGTCCGCCCTAGGATAAGGGCGCACACATAGGTGCGCCCCTACTCCAACCTACCAAAGCTTGCCCGACCTCGCCTCCTTCACCGCCAGGGCCAGGCCGTCGTGTTCCGGGGAATGGCGGGGCAGAAAGCTCAGCAGGTGGACGGCGCGCCAGGCGGGGTTGTCCAAAAGTTCCCGGTTGAAATCCGCCGCCCCGGAAAAGCCGACGTTATCCGCCACCAGGAGGCCGCCCGAGCGCAGGAGTCGCCGGCAGTGAGACAGGGCCGGCAGGTAGGATTCCTTGTCGATGTCCAGGAAGATCAGGTCAAAGGTCTCCGACATCTCTGTCATCAACTTCAGGGCCTCCCCCACTCTGACCTCCACCACCTCGGTGAGCCCGGCCCGGGCCAAATTGCCCCGAGCCCGGTGGGCCATGGCATCGTCTGATTCCAGGGAAACCACCCGCCCCGGTATCGGGGCGCAGGCCCGGCCCAGAAAGATGCCGGAATACCCGGTGGCGGTGCCCAGCTCCAGGATAGTTTTCGCCCCGGTGGCCCGGGCCAGGACGAACAGCAGTTCCCCCACCACCGGGCCCACGATGGGGATGGACTCGCGGGTGGCCTCGGCCTCCAACTCCAGGAGCAAGGCGTCGCTGTCAGGCGCCAGACCCCGGAAATAGCCTTCCAGATCGGGCATCATTTTGGTCATGGTTTCTCCGGTCTCGGCTGATAGGATAAGAGAATGCCTCGAAATTTTTCATCAGTTCGGTTATTATTATGGCAGGAAATTGGCGGGAGGGAAAGAGCAGCCCCCGCAGCCTGGCACAGGGCTTCCCCGGCGCCTGCCGTAATAATGGCGCAGCAAAACGATATTTATGGTAAAATTATCTGTTAGGAAAAGTCGGTTTAGAGGAGAAGCATGGCGACAGAAAAACTGAAACGCGCCAACCCCATGACCTGGCTGCTATCTTCCACCCCGGAGCAAGCCAAAGATACGGGGATGGCCATGGTGTTGATTTGCCTGCTCCTGGGGTATTGGGGCAAGTTCCCCAAGTTTCTGCCTGTGAGCCTCGTACTGCTTCTCCTCACCATGACTTGGCCCAACGCCTTCCGGCCCCTGGCGGTGCTCTGGTTCGGCCTTTCCCATCTTTTGAGCCGCGTCATGTCCCGGGTTATCCTGACGGTGGTGTTCTTCCTGGTGGTCACTCCCATCGGGGTCATCCGGCGGTTATGCGGGGCCGATGCCCTGCAGTTGAAGAAATGGAAACAAGGGCGAGGCTCGGTGTTTGTGGTGCGGGAGGGACCCGTCCAGGGGAAAGATATGGCGAACCCGTATTGAAAAAAAAGTTTAGGGGCGGGTGTAACCCCCGGCCCAACCTGGGGTTTTCCACCGACCTCATTCATATCCAAGGAGTTGTAGCATGAATTTCGCTAAAGATTTATGGGGTTTTCTCAAGGTCAGGAAAAAGTTTTGGTTGTTGCCCATCATCCTGACGCTGTTGTTTTTCGGCGCCTTGATGGTCTTTGCCAGCGGTTCGGCCATCGCCCCGTTCATCTACACCATTTTTTAAGGGGATAAGAGGTTGTCCGAAGCGATTCTTGGCCTCTCCGCCTTTTATCACGACAGCGCCGCCGCCCTGCTGGTGGACGGCCAGATCGTCGCCGCGGCCCAGGAGGAGCGGTTCACCCGCAAGAAGCACGACCCGGCCTTCCCGGCCAACGCCCTGGCCTATGTCATGGCGGAATCGGGCCTGCGGCTCTCCGACCTGAGCGCGGTGGCCTTCTATGACAAGCCCTACCTCAAGTTCGAGCGCCTGCTGGAGACTTACCACGGGTTTGCCCCCCGGGGGCTCCGGAGCTTTATCGCGGCCATGCCGGTGTGGATCAAAGAAAAGCTGATGATGCGCACCATGCTCCGGGATGAACTGGCCAAGGTGGGAGACGGCGATCCCCCCGTCCTCTTTCCGGAACACCACCTATCCCACGCCGCCTCGGCCTTCTATCCGTCGCCGTTTCCCGAGGCCGCCATCCTCACCCTGGACGGGGTCGGGGAATGGGCCACCTCCACCATCGGGTTCGGCCGGGGCCGGGAGATCACCATCCTGCGGGAACTCCAGTTTCCCCATTCCCTGGGTCTGCTCTAT
>JAUSOZ010000033.1 GCA_030655955.1 Deltaproteobacteria bacterium | reverse complement strand
GGAGGGTCCGGAGAGAAATCAGGACCGATTTGTGTTCGATGTTGGAGGTGATGATGTGGCGACCCTTCTCACGGAGGCCGATGGCGACCCCCTTGATGGCGTGATTGACCGACTCGGTGCCGCCGGAGTTGAACACCACCTCTTTGGGTTCGGCGTTGATCAGGGCCGCGACCTGGGCCCGGGCCTGCTCCAGGGCCTCACCGGCCGGGGCCCCCACCTGGTTGTCGCTGGAGGGGTTGCCGAAGACGGTTTTGATATAATGAATCATCGCCTCTTTCACCCGGGGGTGGAGAGGCGTGGCGGCCAGATGGTCCAGATAAATTACACCCATGTCAGCGTCCTTATCTCCCGGGCCGGGTCCTCAGTGGTCGTGATCATGGGGAATATCCTTGCCACAAAAAATGCACAGGGGCGACTCCTCCTCCACCTGTTTCTGGCAGTAGGGGCAGTAGCAGCCTTCGCCTTCGTGTTTGTGGTGGGGTTCCTTGTCCAGTTCGGTGTCGGGCACCTTTCCGGCCTTGCGGTCCAGGTAGTTCTTGATGGCGGAGTGCAGGGCGTCGGCTCCCAGGTTGGAACAGTGGAGCTTGTTGGGGGGCAGGCCGCCAAGGGCCGCGGCCACATCCGAGTTGGTGATCTTCATGGCTTCGGCCAGGGTTTTGCCCCGGGCCATTTCGGTGATCATGCTGGAAACCGCGATGGCCGCGCCGCAACCGAAGGTCTTGAACTTGACGTCCACCAGGCGGTCATTCTCGACTTTGATATACACATTCATCATGTCCCCGCACACGGGGTTGCCGACTTCGCCCACCCCGTCGGCGCTGATGATTTCTCCTACATTGCGCGGATTCTTAAAGTGATCCAGTACTATTGGGGAATATGCCATGTTCTTCTCCCATGTTGGTGATTTCAACCAAATTATTCTCTTAATCATATATTTTAAGATTTCTCAAGAAGAGGGTCAAGGCCGAACCGCTTCCATCCCCAGGAATTCTTTGCCTAAAGGCGCGATTTTCCTTCCGGGAAGCGCTTGCCCCCTAAGGCCGCGGCGCCGTAAAATATTGCTGGATAATAAACTCCATCGCGGTAAAATCGTCATCGAGAGAGGCGGCCCCTCCCCGATCCAAAGGTGATTAATCCGGTGGCACAGGCTCAAGCCTGCGGCTACCTGCTTGATAATCTCACGTCAAAAGGACCTGCCATGCAGATACCGTGCTCCCGGGCCCAGGCCATGTTTGCGGACCCTGGAATCCGGCTGGCCCGCCACACCCCGGGCTTTATGCTCTGGGACGAACACGGGGGGACCTTCGTCCTCCGGGTGGAGGAACTCGCAGCCACGGAAGTCGCCGCCGGTGAGCCGGAAACCGGCATTATCCTGGAAATCCCCCTGTCGGCTCGGGAGGAACTCATTCGCAGCCTGGAAGAGTTCGCCGCCCAGCAACAGCTGCCTCTGGCCCCGCCCTCGGGCCCGGAACTGGAGGTGGAGGTCGTCCTGGCGGCCTGCCACCTGCCGGTCCAGAGCCTGTTCGTCTTTGCCGAAGAGCCGCGCCTGCTCGTCAAAAGACGCGGGGAGGCCGTGGAACTAACGTTTGAAGGCCTATTCAAGGCTCGGCGGCTCCCCTGCCAGGAAACCGACCTGGTCATTCACCTGAGCCGGGCCGCCATGGCCCGGTTAGTGGCCCTGGTGCTCAGCCTGGCCCGGGACGGTTTGTAGGGGGACCGGTGGGTCACCCGATACCCTGCACTCGTTCCCAAGTTGCACTTGGGAACGAAAGTCTCGTGTAGGGTGCGCACCGCGCACCATTGTCCTCGTTCCCAAGCTCCTGCTTGGAGCACATGGTGCAATAAATAGATGATTTTCTCGCAAAGCAGGAGCTTTGCCTGCAATGGGGTTCCCAAGCGGGAGCTTGGGAACCAGAAACATGAAAATTGTGTAGGGCGGGCATTGCCCGCCGTTCCCGGTCATCAATTGGTGCGCAGGACGCCCCCTCTCTCAAAATAATAAAAAGACCGGTGGCACAGGCTTTCCAGCCTGTGCATAGGACAGCCGGGGCGGCTGTCTCACATATCCTCAGAAACTTCCCGGAACAAATCCGGAAAAAATGTCGCAAAAATCCAGAGTACGTTTTGCGCCACGGAAAGTGGCGCGGGGAACGCGCCACACTTAAGTCATTATAGCCTCGATTTATCCGTGGGCCAACAACCGATTGCGCCGTGGGCCGGCGCGACCCGGTGGCCCCATACGACAAGAGGTAAGAGGGAGCGGACCGGGGGTGCCGCTTCAACTGGCGGTCAAGCGGTTGTCTTGTCTTATCGGTGAAATCATGGTAACATAAAATAATTCACCTAGTTGCCTTGTGCCGGAGGGTGAACCCGCGGCCCAGGTTGTGGCAGCCTGCGGTTTCCTGGGAGCGGGGTTCACCGGCAAAAGGCTCGCAACCCCCCAAGTTTTTCGGCATCGGGGGAACATCATTGGGCCTGCCCAGAATCTCCCACCCGGAGAGGCTGCGGCTCCGCCACCAGGCTGCGCCGGGGGCGGGAAAGGGGAGAGCAACCATTTCATGACCTCAAACAAGACCTTAGATATGCCCTCTATCGAACTGAGCCAGACTTTGGAACGGCTTACCGACGAGATCATGGCGAACCATCCGAACCAGGAAGACCTGGTGCTGGTGGGCATCCGGACCGGCGGCGCCTTTTTGGCCCAGCGGCTGGCCGCCAGCATTACCCGGCGGACCTCCCGGCCGGTGCGGGTGGGAGTGCTGGATATCACCCTCTACCGGGACGACTGGACCCAGCTCAGCCACAAGCCCCTGGTGGGCAAGACGGAACTGCCGGGGTCCATCGACGACCAGGAGGTGGTGCTGGTGGACGACGTGCTGTTCACCGGCCGCACCATCCGGGCCGCGCTGGACGCCCTGATCGATTACGGGCGGCCCCGGCGCATCGAATTGGCGGTCCTGGTGGACCGGGGCGGCCGGGAGCTGCCCATCCAGCCGGATTATGTCGGCCGGGCCATGGCCTTGCCCCAGGGCCAGCGGGTCAACGTCTATCTGACTGAGATGGGACGGCCCGACGAAGTGGCCATCGAATTGGGTCCCCCGGCCAGGTCCTGATGGAGCGGCAGAAAAGGGCCAAGGCCCGAGGCGCCGCCGAGCCGACGCCCCTGTCGCCGGAGGCCCGGGCCAATCTCGAAAGCCAGGTGGCCCGGGTGGCCGGGTTTCTTTCGGCCGAGGTCGATCCGGCCGCCCTGCAGGCGCAGGTCAGTCCCGATCCCCAGGACCCTGACTGGGACGCCCACCTCATCGCGGCCCTGGGGGCCCTGAGCCATCCGGCCATCCCGCCGCTGCTGGCAGCGCTCTTCGGCGCGGCCCGGGATAAACTCCGGCGCAAGGCCCTGAAGAAAACCCTGCACCGGCTCAAAACCCGGGGGGTGGCGATGGCTCCCGATCTCCTGCCCAAAGAAGAGGTGAGCTTCGGGGCGCCGCGGCCAGGCGCCGCCAAGGTCTTCGTCTCCCCCATCTTCGGCATTGGTGAAAGCTACGTCATCTTAGAGGCTCCCCCGGAGATCCTGGGCGGCAACTTCCTGGTATCCCGGGTCAGCGACCAGGAAGGCTTTAAGGAGTGCGTGCTCCTGTCCCTGAAGCGCCAGCAGCAGGCGGAGGTGTGGGGCCGTTTCCGGGAGCAGGGCCTGGACCAGTGGTTTTCCCCGCCTCCGGCTTACGCGGTGCGCCTGCTGGAGGAGGCTTACGCGCATAAGGACGGCGCCGGCTCCGGGGGCGCCCAATATGGGGTCTTGCGGGAGAAAATTTTCCGGCACTGGGGCCGTCCCGAAAGCGCCCCGGACCTGGACCAGGAACTGCCGCCTCCCTCCCCGGGGGAGTTGCCCCGGCTCTTGGAACACTGCCGGGAACTGGCCCTGGATCCACTGTTCCTCTCTTTTCTGCCGGGACCGGAGGAAATTGCCCCATGGCTGATTAAACTTAAGGAGGTGGAGGACAGTCCCCTGGTGTTGTCGGATCAGCAGAAGCAGGTCCGCACCGACGGGGTGCTGGATGAAGCCACCCGGGCCCTCTACCCCCTCGAGACCCGGGCTGACTGCGGCCGGCGCCTCCTGACCACGGCCTATTACCTGCACCTCACTGGAAGGGAGGAGGATTCCCGGGTTGCCCGGGCGGCGGTGGCCGACCTGGTTGCGCCGGAGTTGAGCGCCCTCGCCGGGGAAAATGCTTTCCTGAAAAGCCTGGTGCAGTATGCCGTGCGCCTGGCCTATGAGATGCAGCAACCTCGGGAGCCCGCGACTTCATCCGGCCTGATCGCCACACCCGGGGAGGCGGGACTCATCCGGAGGTGAGCATGATCCACACCTTGAGCCTGCGCACCAAGCAGCGGACCGAGCTGGTGGACATAACCGGCGAGATTCAAGAACTGGTGCGCCAAAGCGGGGTTACGGAAGGCGTCTGCCACATCTTCCAGGCGCACACCACCGCCGGCCTGACTATCAACGAAAACGCCGACCCGAGCGTGGCGTCCGACATCCTCATGGTCTTGAATAAGATCATCAGCGATAAGGAGGCCTATCGCCACCTGGAAGGCAACTCCCCGGCCCACATCAAGGCTTGCCTCATGGGGCCGCAGCTCACCGTGCTGGTGAGCCATGGCAGCCTGCTGCTGGGTACCTGGCAGGGGATCTATCTGACGGAATTCGACGGGCCCCGCACCCGCAAGGTGCACATCAAAATTATGGCAGGTTAAATGGCGCGCCCCCGGAAATTCTTTGGCGACGTAAAACTGGACGGCCTCCCTTTGGCGGCCTACGGGAAAGATGTGGCCGTCATCCGGGACCGCAACCTGCTCAAAGACTTCCTGGAATACACCCATATCCGCCTGGGGCTGCTGGCCCCGTATGACGCCTCCTATCCCCTCATCGAGCCCCGGGAACTGCTGCCTTCTTTTGAAAAGAATTTCTCGGAATACAAGCATCTGCCGACCTTCAGCATGGTGGCCTTCAACCGCGCCCTCTCCTACCAGGAGGAAATCTTCCAGTTCGATCTCCTCCATCCGCCGGAAGAAGGCCAGCGGCGGTCCGTCCGGGAGGATTTGGACCGGATTGCCCCCCACCTGGACCGGGATTTCAGGTCCGTCTTCAGGCAGCAATTCGCCAGCCGGGATATTACCGACCTGGCGCACTACCCGGAACTGTTGGAATATCTCTTCCACATGGACCGGGCCCACGTGGTGGCCCGGGATGAGGCGGGGGATTTCCGCCTGCTGGGGGTCTACGCCTCCTTTCCCTCGGATTTGGACACTGAACTCAAGGCCCTGGGGCGCAAGCTGGGCAAGTTCAAAAAGCTGGACAGCGCCTCCTATGAGCGCGAACGGGAATTTGTCTACCAGTTTCTCATGGAACTTTACGGCTTTCCCATCGCCAGCGAGCGCCGGACCTCCGGGGCCCTGTTCGCCCGGCGCTTGAGCCACCTCAAGGAGCAGTACCTGATCAAGGTGCTGGGCGCCTCGGATCGGACCATCACCAGCCTCTGCGGGTTCGAGCAGAAGCGGTATCCGTTGGTGGAAAAAGTGGCGTTGATCCCGCTGTCGCCGGGGATGGCAGAGGCTAACCCCCATCTCAAAACCGGCGGCTTTTACGTCGACTCCAAGCGGCGGGTGGTGATCCTGAAGGTGACCTACCAGCAGCACAAGTACAACCGCTACAATGTTTTGGAGGACCGGGCCCTGTCCATCGTGCGCCAGGAAATCATCCACCCGGAACACGGCGGCCGGGAAGTAAACCTCAACATCCTGAAGGACACCAAGCGGACCCTGAAAGAGCTCACCGATATCGTCCGGGGTGAGTATACCGGTTCCATCACCTACCGTAGGAGCGACCTCATCACCTCCACCAAGACCCACGAGGAGCGCCTTAAATTCCTGTCGGCCTGGCTGGCCAAAAATCAGCGGCGGCTGGGGGCCTATGGGCCGGAGACCTTTGAAGCCGCCAAAAAGCTGCTGAACAGCTACCTGGCAAATCGGGACTACCGGGAGGTGTTCACCAAGCACCGGGAGTTGCACCGGGAAGTGGTGCACCACCTGGCCTACGTCAATCAGGCCCTGCAGCTCCAGCCCCTGGAAAAGCTGGCCCAACCCGGGAAGCGCCAACCGGGGCTGGGTCCCAGCCGCCGCCTGGCCCTGGCCGTGGCCTTTCTGGAGGAAAACCGGCACCAGTTGCCGTATTTCTATTCCGACCTGTTTGAAAAGTGCTCCAACCTCTTCGACCAGATCTTGCTCTATCCGTATTTCAAGAAATTGCTGGCCAACGAGAGCCCGCCGGCCAGTTCCTTTCGGCAGAGGGTCTGGCAGCTGCTGAGGCGGGGAGAGGAACTCATGGCGGAGATGAAGCAGCAGCACGGCTGGATCACCGGGGAAGCGCGCCGGGGGACGCCGTTCCCGATGTTGGTCTCCGAACCCCGCCCGCCGGCCTCTCCCGAGCCCGGCTGAGGCGAGGTGCGGATGGTTTGGCGTTGGAAACTCAAGATCCATGCCAGGGGCGCAGCCGGCCGGATCTCGCTGGTCCCCGGTCTTTTGCTGGACTTTTCCAGGGGCCTGACCACAGGCAAGGATTTTCACGGGCCCGGCTGCGGCGGGTTTTTCCCCTAAGTTCTTATTTTCCCATGATTGACAAATACCTAACACTATTTTACTATGTTACTTTAATCATCTAACATATGGCCAGGGGCAGAAAATGGAGAGACAGGACCTGGAACTCATAGAAGAGTTGATGGATCGGGACCCGGAGTTGAAGCTGTATGTAGAAAAACACCGGGAATATGAAAGGCAGTTGGAGACCTTTAACCGGCGGCCTTACCTGACCACCGTCGAGACCATCGAGCGGAAACGGCTGCAAAAATTGAAGCTGGTCGGCCGCGACCGGATTGAACTGATCCTGGCCCAGCATCGCCAGAAGGAAAATCTGCAATGAAACTCACCGGCGCCCAAATTTTAATGAAATGTCTGGAGCGGGAGGGAGTCAAACACATCTTCGGTTACCCCGGCGGGGTGGTCCTCGATATCTATGACGAATTGGCCCGGACCCCCAGCATCAGGCATATCCTGGTACGCCACGAACAGGCTGCGGTCCACGCTGCCGACGGCTATGCCCGGGCCTCTTCCCAGGTGGGGGTGGCCCTGGTGACGTCGGGCCCCGGCGCCACCAACACGGTGACGGGCATTGCCTCGGCCTATCTGGACTCCATTCCCATCGTGGTGATCACCGGGCAGGTGCCCACCAATCTGATCGGCAACGACGCCTTTCAGGAAGTGGACATCGTGGGCATCACCCGGCCCTGCACCAAGCACAATTACCTGGTCAAGGATGTCAAAGATCTGGCCCGGACGCTACACGAGGCCTTCCATATTGCCCGCTCCGGGCGGCCGGGGCCGGTGCTGGTGGATCTGCCCAAGGATGTGAGTCAGGCGTCCACGGTGCCCAAGTTCCCCGAGACCGTCAAGATCAAGAGCTACAACCCCACCTACCATGCCAATCCCCGGCAGGTGGCCCGGGCGCTGGACATGATCCTCCACGCCCAGAGGCCGGTGCTCTATACCGGCGGCGGCATCGTGCTGTCGGACAGCTCCGAGGGTCTCTTCAAGTTCGCCACGAGCTTGCAGATTCCGGTGACCAGCACCCTCATGGGCCTGGGGGGTTTCCCCGGCGACCATCCCCTGTGGATGGGGATGCTGGGCATGCACGGCACCTACTGCGCCAATATGGCCGTGTCCCAGGCCGACGTCCTCATCGCGGTGGGGGCCCGGTTCGACGACCGGGTGACCGGCAAGCTGTCGGAGTTCGCCCCCCACGCCAAGATCGTGCATATCGACATCGACCCCAGTTCCATCAGTAAGAACGTCAAGGTCGATATCCCCATCGTCGGCGACTGCAAGGATACCCTGGACCAGCTGAACGAACTGCTGGAGGACAAGCCCGTCCGGGATTGGACCGAAGTGCGCCGGCCCTGGCTCGACACCGTCAACGAGTGGAGCACGACCCATCCCCTGACCTACACCTGGGACGACAAGGTCATCAAGCCTCAATTTGTGGTGGAAAAGCTCTATGAACTCACCAAGGGGGAGGCTTATATCACCACTGAGGTGGGGCAGAACCAGATGTGGGCGGCCCAGTTTTACAAGTTCAGGCACCCGCGGCGTCTGATGACCTCCGGGGGGCTGGGGGTTATGGGCTACGGTCTTCCCGCCGCCATGGGGGTGCAGATGGCCAAACCGGATGACATCGTCATTGATATCGCCGGCGACGGCAGCATCCAGATGAACATCCAGGAGCTGATCACGGTAGTGGATAACGATTTGCCGGTGAAGATCGCCATCCTGAATAACTCCTTCCTGGGTATGGTGCGGCAGTGGCAGCAGTTGTTCTACGATCGGCGCTATAGCGCCACGCCCATGACGGCGCCCGATTTTGTCAAGCTGGCCGAAGCCTATGGCGCGGTGGGGCTCCGGGCTACCAAGCCCGAGGAAGTGGAGCCGGTGATCCGGGAGGCCCTCAGCACCCGCCGGCCGGTGATCATGGACTTCAAAGTGGAACCCGAAGAGTGCGTCATGCCCATGGTGCCCGCCGGCAAGGCCATGCACGAAATGCTGCTGGCGTAGGAGAAGACGATGGATCCGAAGATGGAGCCGCGACATACCATAGCAATTTGGGTGGATAATACTCCCGGGGTGCTCTCCCGGGTTACCGGCCTGTTTTCTGGCCGGGGCTTCAATATTGAAAGCCTGTGCGTAGCCGAAACCATGGACCCGGAAGTCTCCCGGATCACCATCGTGTCCACCGGGGATGAGCAGATCACCGAACAGATCATCAAGCAGCTCCACAAGCTCATCAACACCATCAGGGTGGTGGACTTGAGCGAACAGGAGCACGTGGAACGGGAGATGGTCCTGGTCAGGGTCAAGGCCGAGGACAAGTCCCGGGCCGAGGTCTTGCGCATTGCCGATATTTTCCGCTGCCGGGTGGTGGACGTCAGCGCCAGCACCTATACCCTGGAGATCACCGGCAACCACGACAAGATCCGGGCGGTGCTGGATCTGTTGAAAAATCACGGTATCCAGGAAGTGGCCCGCACCGGCACCCTGGCCATCCAGCGGAGCAAGAAGGAATAGAGAAGCTGTCAGCGGTCAGCTATCAGCGGTCAGCTTTTAAAAATGCACGGTGGGCACCGCTGTGCAACGGAGGACAATATGAGCATGGGAACCAACACCGCAAAGAAGTGCTTCGCCGAGAACCTTCAACTTTTTGCTAATGCCCAAAGTCAGCCAGAAAAGTTTAATCTTTACAATGGGCTTCATGGCTTGGCTGAAGCAATCGAATCTTTGGAAAGCCGAATCGCACAGATTGAACATAACCTTCAAATAATCAATAATAACATAACCTTGTTGAAACGTTAGAAAATATAGAATGGTATGGCCCACCAAATAATTTAAGGTGCGCTCTGCGCACCAATAGTACCCAAGCTCTTTAAGGAGATTCAGATAACCATGAAGATGTACTACGATAAGGACGCGGATTTGGGGCTGCTCAAGGGCAAGAAAGTGGCCATCATCGGGTTCGGCTCCCAGGGGCACGCCCAGGCCCTGAACCTGAGGGATTCCGGGGTCGACGTGCTGGTGTCCGAGGTGTCGGGAACCCCGAACTTTGAGCTGGCGGTGAAGTACGGCTTCAAGCCGGTGTCCGCCGCCGAGGCGGCCAAAGCGGCCCAGGTGGTCCAGATCCTGA
>JAUSOZ010000031.1 GCA_030655955.1 Deltaproteobacteria bacterium | reverse complement strand
AAAATACTGTTGCCGGGCTATTCATGGATGGAAGAAATCGACTCCATAGTGAGGTGTTCTGGTAGGGGCGACCCGGCGGGTCGCCCTTACGAGGCTCAAACAGATTTCAGGCTGTCTTGAAAAATTAATAAGAATTTGGTGGCACAGGCGTCTCGCCTGTGCGGACTAAAGCGGCGGGCGAGACGCCCGCCCTACGAACTTTTCATCATTTATGGGTGGACCGACGGCCCATGAATGACTGCCATGAACAACACCCAGGCTATTCTACCTCACCGGCTAGCCGGGCCAGGGCGTCTTTCACCTCCGACTCTTCCTCCCCGGACAGGAGTTCGCCGATGAGGCGCCGCCTCAGTTCCTGGATCAGCCGCTCCCCCTGCTCCAACCGGGCCACCCGGGCCGGGCTGATGCAGCCGTCCCGCAGGGCCAGATTTCTCAGACCCTGGATGATATCCAGAAAACGCACGTCCTGGGGGCACTGAAAGGAGCACCGGGCGCAGCGGGCGCAATGCCAAAGGGCCGAAGAACCCAGCAGGGCCGCTCGCTGGCCGTAAAGCACCTGGCGGATGATCTGGCTGGGGCTGAAGCCGGGCGTGATTTCGCTTACCGGGCAGGTGGCGGTACAGACCCCGCAGGCAAAGCAGCGCCAAAGGTGCTGACAACCGGGCTCGGTGGCCACCTCATCTTTGAAATGGGGATCCAAATCCTGAAGGTTTACGGTTTCGGTCATATTTAGCCTTCAGCTGTTAGCAGTTAGCTATTAGCCATAAAAAAAAATCATGAGCACTATCCAGGCGCAATAAATTTATCAGTTCAATAGGGTTACTAACTGCTAACCGCTAACTGCTGATCAAAACAACTCAATGGCCTCGGTGGGGCAGTACTGGGCGCACTTGCTGCACTTCTCCGCCGCCTGGACCAACCGGGTGCACAGTTCCTGGCGGACCACCACCACCGTGCCGTTGACCACGTGGAAGACCATCTGGTCCTGGGGCCGGGGCCCCTTGCCCAGCCGGGCCGCATCACAGTTTCCCAGGTGGAATTCGCACATGGCCACGCAGATGCCGCAGCCGTTGCATTTTTCCGGGTCGATGCGCATCCCCGCCGCCGAAGCCGAAGGTCCCAGGAGTTCGTGCAAGGCCTCGATAAACCCGGCATAGTCGGGCTCATGGAGGACCGGGCAGTCCTCCGGCGGCCGTTCCCGGGCCAGAAGCAACCCGGCAAACTCGGCGCAGATGAAGCCGCACTGCCGGCAATCGGTGCCGGGCAAAAATTCCAGGAGTTCTTCTGCCGTGGCCATACCTTACGCCATTTGCCCTATTGTTAGTGCCACCAATCGAACCCTCCGGGGAATAATTACTTCATAATCCCACTCTCAAATAACCCAAAACCCAGAACCCAGAACCTAAAACCTAAAACCTGTTTCTAAACTCCCACCCAGGGTCCGCCCAGACCTTCCTTAACCCAGAGGTTTTCCCGGCGCAAACTCTGGAACTGGCAAATTTCCGCCAGCATAGGGGTGGCCTCGGCCCCGGTTTGCCGGTAATACGTGGCCCGGGGCGCCTCGGGATTTACCAGGCTAAAGTTGTCCACCACGACTTCCCCGGCCTTGAGCAGGGTGCGGCAGCGGCCCAGGTAATGGTGCCACTGGCCGGGGGGGGCGTACGCCGGCACGTCATAGATAGCCACGTCGGCCCGGGCGCCCAAGCTCAGACGGCCCCGGTCCTCAAGGCCCAGCAGCCGGGCGGGCAGGGCCCGGGTGGCCCAGACCCAGTCCGACAGCGAATAGCGCCGCGCCCCCAGGTCATCATGCCAATCCTGCC
Source organism: Deltaproteobacteria bacterium (assembly GCA_030655955.1). Classification (GTDB taxonomy): domain Bacteria; phylum Desulfobacterota; class Desulfobaccia; order Desulfobaccales; family 0-14-0-80-60-11; genus 0-14-0-80-60-11. Next base: position 40,080 of record JAUSOZ010000031.1, on the reverse strand, counting down.
GGCGGGCGGCGTGGTCCCACAGCCAGGAGAACATCCGGGGGTATTCGCTCACCGGCGCCTGGGCCATCCCGGCCCCGGAAAAGGCTGCCTGGGAACCCTGGCAGCACAGGGCCAGGGCCAGGGCCCGCCGGCCTGCGGCCTCATCCAACGCCGGGTTGAGGTCCAGGGAGCGGAACCACCCCAGGTCTATCCGGACCGGCAGCCGGGTCGGCCCATTCTTTCGTCCGGGGAGCATGAGCCCCAGGTCCCCCGTGGCCCCCGCCTCCAGATGGGCCAGGGCGGCCTCCACCAGGTCATCGGCCGTCAGCGCCGGGCCCAGGGCGGCCAGATGAAAGGCCCCAGGCTCCGGCAGGCGGGCCCGCAGCACCTCAGGGGAGGCCTCCACGGACAGGGGCGCCCCGGTGATCCGGGACAGGTGGGCCAATATCTCCAGGGTTGGCTCCGGTTCGATGGTGCGATGGGCGTAAAAACCCTGCCGGTACCGGACAAAGGGCTCCACCACCCGGAAATTGAGGGCCCGGGTCTCGTCCAGCAGATATAAGAGGGTTTGCCCCACTTCGGGAAGAAGCTCCGGAAACCGCAGCCACTGGTCGAGTTCCCGCAGGTTGAGGACCAGGGAGGCGGAGGTGTCCACCACGGGCAGGCCCGCCAGCTGGCGCTGGACGTAGCCCGCGGTTAAGCCCGTCAAAAAGGGCTCGTGCACATGGGTATATCCCAGGAGGGCATAGCTCTCCCCCAATTCCCGGAGAGAAGGCGCCCCGTCGGTTAAACGCAAAAAGTTGAGGCCGTAGGTGGCCACCTGACCCCGGAGCTCAATTCCCGCCGGCGTCACTATCTGACCCCGGGCCTCGATCTCCCGGTCCACCTCGGGGAGCGGGGCCACCAGCCGCCCGTCTTCGACGTAGAGGTCGCCGGCCTCACCGTCTAAGCCGCAGGTTGGATCATACAGGCGTCCCCCGGCAATTTTAAGGCGCATGGTGCGGTGCTCCCGGGTCTCTGATCAGCAACCCACGATCAGCTTTAGGGTATCTATTTGCAACATATCAATCTATCAAGATACGCCGTAGGAGCGTATTGGCGCGTGCAGCCTCAAAGAGGGCGGACACACAGGTCCGCCCCTACGGGAATCATTTGGTTGATCGCCAGTCGCCACCAGTCCCAAACCTGAATCACCCGATCAACCGCTGCAGGTCCGTGAGCACCTGGTGGTCCGGAGGCAGCGCCGAGTCCACCAGCTGCTTCAGGACCAGGGGCAACCCATCCATCCGATAGGCCACCTCGGCCGTCTCAATGCCGGCCAGGGCCGTGGGCAAGATAACCGCGGCCTGGCCGGTGGTCCGGTTGGCAAACGGGCTCAAGGCCACGATCGGCACCCGGCGGCGCTTCAGATCCTCCACCTGTTCGTCCGGCAAAAACCACAATAAATCCGCCCCGGCGACCAAGACCGCGTCCACCTCCCGGAAATCCATCGGGGTGTAGTGGGTCACCACCTCCCCCGTCCCGAAATCCGGCGCCCCGGCCTGGCCCGTCTCATTGAGCAGCAGATGGTACAGCCCGTTGGAGTTGAAGTCGCCGGACAGGGGAAACAGGAAAAACCTCGCCTGCTGATTGAGCAGTGCCACCAGGCGGGCCAGCCGGTCAAACAGTTCCAGGCCCGGGCCATAACTGACCCCCCGGCCGCAAAAAATGACTCCACAGGAGGCAGCGGCCAGAAATTTGGCCAGCCGCCGGGTGCCCCGGACCACGGGGTCGGGCGGCGGCTCCCCGGCCAGGATGGCCGCGACTCCGGCAACCAGATCCACTTCCTGCCCGGGGTTGATCTTGATAAACAGAGGGCAGAACCGGGCCAGCTCGGTGGGGTAGATGTCCACCGCCGCCATCTGCCGGTCTTCAATACCCCGTTCGGTGAAGCGGCCCCGGGCAAAGACGGCGTAGCGCACCACGTGCCGGGGGGCGGAGTGGATGGGATTGGCGCCCCAGAACAGCACCGTGTCGGCCTCATCCCGGATGACCTCCAGGGGGGCCCAGGCCAGGCCGTGCTCTTGGATGCTCTGGTAGTAGGGGGCCTTGAAGGCCAGATCCGCCGGTTCCAGCCGGGCTCGTAAACTGCAGGCCAGTTTCAGGGCCGCTTCCTGGGCCCAGGAACCGGAATTGGTCAGCCCCTAGATGATCGGCCGGCGGGCCCGGCTCAGCACCTGGGCCGCCTCCGCCAGGGCTGCCTCATACGGCACCGTCTCCCGGCGCCCTCGATGACGGACCACGGGCTCACGCAGGCGGTGACGCTCTTTCTTGGGATGAAATTTTTTGGCGTGGAAAAAGCGGCTCACGCCCCAGAGGCAGACATTGCTGACCTCGACAATCCGGTCCCCGTCGACGGTGACATCCAGGTCGTCACAGAGGCAGCCGCAACCGGGACAGATGATGGATTCGTGCCTGGCTCCCACGTATTGCTTGCACCTAACTTGGTTTAGACACAGACATACTACCATTAATCCCCAGCCCTGCCCAGTACATAATCAGGGCCGGGCCGGCCTGCGGGAATCGGCGTCGTTGCCGGTCACTGCGGTGGTCTCTCCCAGGATGTGTTATAATATACATAACTATGACTTCGACCGTAGGGGCGGTTCGCGAACCGCCCCTACGCCCCCGGCACCTCTCCATGCGCTACGACGGCCCCATTTACCGGCCCCCCAGTGAAGCCGACAGCCTGCTCGTCCAGGCCACCGTGGGTTGCCCCCACAACCTCTGCACCTTTTGCATGGTTTATAAAGACGGCGTGAAGTTCAAGGTGAGGCCGGTCTCTGAGATCAAGGCCGACCTGATTGATGCCGCGGCAACTTATGGCGCCCGGGTGCGCACCCTGTTTTTCCCCGCCGGCAACACCATCGCCATGCCGACCGCGGCCCTGGCAGCAATCTGCCGTTACAGCTACACCTTCTTTCCCCGGTTGGAGCGGATCACGGTCTACGGTTCGTCCCAGTACATCCACCGCAAAGGTCCGGATCAGCTTCAGACCCTGGCCCAGGCCGGGTTGGGGCGGATTCACGTCGGGGTGGAATCCGGCGACGACGTCATCCTGACCCGAATCAAAAAAGGCGCTACCGCCCAGGACCACATCCGGGCGGGCCACATGGCCCGGGCCGCGGACCTGAAGATCAACGCCTACGTCATGGTGGGAATCGGCGGCCAGGACCGTTCCGAGACCCACGCCCGGGAAACCGCCCGGGTCATTAGCGATATGCATCCGGCGGTGGTGCGCCTCAGGACCTTCGTCCCCAAGGTCAACACCCCCTTGCTGGCCGACGTCCAGGCTGGGCGGTTTCAGATGCTTAGCCCGCATCAGGCGCTCACAGAAACCATGACTCTTCTGTCGCAGATCACGACGCCCACGCAGGTTACCAGCGACCACTACACCAACTATCTCGACATCAATGGCCGGCTGCCCGAGGACCGGGACGCCATGCTCGAGGCCCTGCGCCGGGCCCTGTGCCAGGACGAGTCCACCTTCCGCCCGTTCTTCATCGGCACGCAGTAACCCCAGACATCTCCCCTTCTCCCCCTCGACACCCTGACCCCGCCACCCGTCCTGATAAGCGGACGCCGATTGACAAGCACGGTTTCAACTCTTAATAATTAATGAGTTGCGTATTCCACAGGAGGTGCTCGATGCTGCCCCAGGATGTTCATATTGAAGGCCGTAATCTGGAAATCCTGCCCGAGTGGCGGGAAAAGATTGAGGAAGAACTGGCCCGCCTGCAGAAACACTATCACGACCCCATCCTCCACGCCCGGGTGGAAATCATCGGCACGGCCCACCACCGGCTCGGGGCCTTCGAGGTCCACCTGGTGGTCTCCATCCCCGGAGACACCATCACCATAATGCGGCAGGGCGAAATGGTCATTCCTCTGACCTCGGAGGCTTTTGACGTCCTGGACCGCCGCTTGGCCGAGCACTCACAGGTTGTCCAACAGCAAATCAAAACCCACGAAGAAGTTGCCCAACGGGGGAGGGTGGTGCGTCTTTTCCTGGATGACGACTACGGCTTTATCGAAAGCGACGAGGGCCTGGAGGTCTACTTCCACGCCCACGCGGTAAAGAAAGGCAAGTTCAGCCACCTGACGCCGGGCACGCCAGTGAAATTCACCCAGGAGGCCGGGGACCAGGGCCCCCAGGCCATCTGGGTCCAGCCGCTGTAAGAATTTTTGAGGGAGGAGGTCAGGAGCGCCCGCTCCTGACCGAATGCGCTTACAACCTATTTACACATGATGGGCCATGAACCCAAGGCTCTTGGCCTCTCCCCCACCCCCATACAGGGGGATGGGAGGGGAGGTCCGGGGGAAGTTTTCGTAAGGGCTTCCCCCGGCCTCCCCTCAAAAACTGCCTTCAATATTTTTCGGCCACCGCCCAGATCATTTCGTAGCTTACCGGGATGGCGCCGTCGCTGCCGTAGTTGGTCTGATACGCCGCGATGAGGGCGTGCAGCAGGCGGGGAGAAAATTGGCCGGGCCGGGGGTTGGTGGCTCCCGTGGCCTGGAGGGCCTGGAGAAACTCCTTAACCGAGGGGAAGGTGGCGGTGGCCATTTCCCGGGCCAGCCGGACCTGAGGGAATCCGGCCCGATATAAGCGCTCGGACCAGCTCTCCCGATCGCCAAATCCTTGGGCCGGAATCGGGGGGAGCGCCGGGAGGTTCAGGTTTCGGGCGGCCCGGTTCAAGGACTCGGCCAGTTCCTGAAAGGTTTGGGGTCCCAGGGTGGAGAAGGCCAGGACGCCTCCGGGAGCCAAATTCCGGTATAAGGCCGCCAGGGTCTCTTCGGGGCGGGTGAACCACTGGAAGGTGGCGTTGGCGATAATCAGGTCATACTCGCCCCGGAGCGGGGTCTCCCCGTCCGCCACCAGCCACGCCACCCCCGCCTCCGGTCCCAGGCGCCGCCGGGCCGCATCCACCAGGGCGGCGTCCAGGTCGAGAGCCACCAGCCGGGCCTCCCGGTTGGCCTGCCGGAGGAGGCCGGTGAGATAACCGGTGCCGCAGCCGATCTCGAGGATACGCCCGGCCCGGGCCAGCACGTCTCCCACCGCCGCCACCAGTCCGTGGGCCATGCGGCGCTGCATCTCGGCATGCCGGTCATAGGACCGGGCTCGCCGGGCAAAATTGCGTCTGATGCCCTGTTTGACTTCCCGATCATCCTCCAGGAAGGATAGAGGTCCCAACTCGAACTGCATCTTTAGCTCGCCGTGCTCAAGCATTGCTCTAATATCCCGTTAAAAGCCGCCGCCTGGGTCAGAAAGGGGAGATGCCCGGCTGCCGGCAGAAGATGGAGCCGGGCCCCGGGAAGCTGTTCCTGCAGGAACCGTCCCTGGGCCGGGTCCACGATCCGGTCCGCCTGCCCCTGGATGACCACTGCCCCGGCGGGCAGGCTGGCAAGCAGGGGCCTCAGGTCACGCCGCAACAAATAATCGAGGCCTGCCGCCAGGGTCCCGGCGCCTGCCGGAACCGCAAACGCCTCCCGGGCCTGGGAAGCAAATGCCGCCTCCCCCGGGGCCAGGCACTGTTCGGCAAACTCAGCCAGCACCTGCGGCGGATTTTTCATATTTTTCATAAGAGCCCGGCGCATGGCCCGGACCACGGCCGGGGGTTGTCCCCAGGGGTAATCGGGACGTTGAGTAAAGACCGGGGCCACCCCCACCAGGACCAGCCCGTTAGGCGGCGGGTCCGTCAGCTGGCTGAGGGCCTCCAGGAGGAGCATGCCTCCCAGGGACCACCCCACCAGCAGGCATTCTTGCAGGTCCAATCCCCGTAAATACTCAGCCAACCAGTCCACCTCCCAGACCGGCACCGTGGGCGTCAAGACCGGCATCCGGTCGCCGAAGGCCGCGGCCTGTCGTTCCCAAACCCGGCCGGAGGCGCCCCAGCCGTGGAACAAAACCAGGGTGGTCATGACCCCAGGCCCATGGCCCGGGCCGTGGCTACGATGACCTCCCGGGCGCGGGTTAAATCATCTTCGGCATGGGCCGCGCACAGGGAAAACCGCACCCGGGCGCGGCCCGGCGGCACCGTCGGCGGGCGCAAGGCCACCGCCATGAGCCCCTGGTCCATGAGACGGGCGGCGAACTTCAGGGTGCGGTCGTTTTCTCCCACCAGCACCGGGATAATCTGGGTTTCGCTCCCCAGGATATCCAGCCCGGCCGCCAGGAGGTCCTGACGAAAATTCTCGGATTGCCGCTGCAGAAAAAGCCGCCGCTCCGGCTCCTGCACCACAATCTGCAACGCCTGGTCGATGGCCCCCAGCACCGGTGGGGCCAGGGCGGTGGAGTAGATGAAGGACCGGGCCCGGTTGTGGAGGTAGTCCACCAGGCGCCGGTCCCCGGCCACGAAGCCCCCTTGGGAACCCAAGGCCTTGGAAAACGTGCCCAGATGAATGTCCACCTCCCGGGTCAGGCCCAAGGCTTCGGCCAGTCCGCCGCCTTTGGCCCCCAACACGCCGGTGGCGTGGGCCTCATCTACCATCAGCCAGGCCCCGTACCGCGCCTTTAAGGCCGCCATTTCCGTGAGCGGCGCCAGGTCGCCGTCCACCGAGAACACCGAGTCGGTGACGATCAAGCGCCGCCGCGCGGCCCCGGCCTCACGCAGCAGTTGCTCCAGGCGGTTCAGATCCCGGTGGGGAAAGCGCTTGAGCGCCGCCCCGGACAGCTTGATGCCGTCATAGATGCTGGCGTGGTTGAGGCGGTCGCTGAAAATCACATCCCCGGGTCCCATGAGGGCAGAGATGGTCCCCACGTTAGCCATGTAGCCGGTGGGGAAAATCACTGCGGCCTCGGTGCCCTTAAAATCGGCCAGCCTGGCTTCCACCGCCTCGTGCAGGGCCAGGTGCCCCACCACCAGGCGGGAGGCCCCGGCCCCGGCGCCCCACCGGGACGCCGCGGCGCAAGCCGCGGCGATAATCCGGGGGTCCAGGGACAGACCCAGGTAATCGTTGGAGGATAAATTGAGACGAACCTGCCCGGCCACTCTGACCTTGCCGCCGGGCAGCACCTCGTCCACCACCCGCAGGCGCCGCCGCAGCGACCGGGTATCCAAGGCGTCCAGTTCTTTGGTTAACTCGTCCATATTGATACGACAGGTTACGTAGGGGCGGACCTGCGTGTCCGCCCTCAACCAGGGCGCACACACAGGTGCACCCCTACATGTAGATAGTTCCCTTTTGAATGCGAATTATTATCCGAGCGAAGTCACAAAAAGTAGGGTGCGTCTCACGCACCATGAGCCTGCCATGGAGAATGCGACACCTGTACCTCATCAAAATGACCCCATGAGCTGCTCGGCAATAGGCTTAATCGCGGCCAGAAAAACCTCCCGGCCCGCCGGGGAAGTAAGGTCAGGCACTTCCGGCAGTCGCCCCAGGATAGGCACCCCGGTGAGCGCCTCGATCACCCCGGGATTGGTGGCCGCCGCCAGTCCCGGGTTTTCGGGGTAGCGGTTGAGGATAACCCCGGCCACCTCGATGTCGGCCGCCAGCGCCGCCTTGACGGTGAGAACCGTGTGGTTGATGGTCCCCAGGCCGGAGTGGGCCACCACCGCCAGGGGTAAGCCCAGCCAGCGGATCAGGTCCAGGACCAGAAAGTCCATGCCCACGAGGGGGACATACAGCCCCCCGGCGCCTTCCACCACAAAAAAATCATAGCGCCCCGCCAGTTCCCGGAGACTGGCGGCAATCAACTCCAGGTCCACCACCACCCCGGCCTGGGCCGCAGCCACCCCGGGGGCCAGGGGCAGCCGCAGGGCGATGGGGCTGAGGACTTCCAGGGGCTCGGTCAAACCGGCCAGGGTCCGGGCAAACTTGGCATCCGTAGGGACAAGGCGCCCCTCTGCCTCGGGGCAACCGCTCTGGACCGGTTTGAAATAAACCGCCTTCACCCCCCGCTGCCGCAGCGCCGCGGTCAACCCCGCGGCCACCCAGGTCTTGCCCACGTCGGTATCAGTGCCGGTGATAAAAATTCCTCGAATGGCGGGCAGCAGTGGCAGTGACCGGTTCACGCATCTTCCCCTGTTTGGGCCAGGGCGCCCTGGCCGGCTGCAGGCGCCGAGCCCTCCTGCACCAATTCCAGGCCCAAATCCGCCAGCATCTGCCGGTCGTCATCGGGCAGGCGGCCCCGGGTGGTGAGATAATCCCCGGTCATCAGGGAGTCAGCCCCGGCGGCAAACAGCAGGGGGGCCAGGGAGCGCAGGGTGACCTGGCGGCCGCCGCAGATGATGACCGAGCGCTCCGGGAACGTCAGGCGAAAGGCGCAGACGATCTTCAGGGCCGTGAGGGGGTCCAGCAACGGGCGGTGCGAAAGGAGGGTGCCGGCCAGGGGGTGGAGAAAGTTGAGGGGAATGGCGTCCACGGCCAGAGTTTTGAGCGCCTGGGCCATCTCCCAGCGCTGGGCCAGGGTCTCCCCCAACCCGAAGATCCCCCCGGCGCACACCGACAACCCGGCTTCCTGCGCCGCCTCGATGGTGGCCACCCGCTCGGCAAAGCTGTGGGTGGTGCAAATCCGGGGGAAAAAGGACGCCGCGGTCTCCAGGTTGTGGTGAAACCGGTACAGCCCCGCGGCCTTCAACTCCATAAGGAAACCCCGGTCCACAATCCCCAAGGAGGCGCAGATACGGATAGGCACGGCCTCTTTGATGGCGGCCACCGCCGCCAGAATGGCGCTCTGATCTTTTGGCGAGCTGACCCCCCGGCCCGCGGTCACCAGGGAGAAACGCGAGGCCCCCGCCGCCGCCGCCTGCCGGGCCGCGGCCACCAACTCGGCCTGGGGCAGCAGGGGATAGTGGGGCGCCTGGCTGGCCGCCTTCGCCGACTGGGAGCAAAAGGCGCAGTCCTCGGAACAGAGGCCGGACTTGGCGTTGATGATGACGCAGAAACTGACCCGCGGCCCGAAATGCCGCTCTCTAAGGGCACTGGCCTCACCCAGCCGGGACCACAGCGCCGCCGCCGACAGGCTAAACAGCTCTTGCCAATCCGAATAATTCATCTTGAAAAATATCGCCCAGGGCGAACCGATTGTCAACCATAAATAAAATATCGGTTTACAATAGCAGATCCTGGGGATTAAATCGGCGGAAGTGTGAAGACCAAAAAGTCTGGGGCTTTTACCGTGAAAACTTCAAATCCCCCTAAATCCCCCTTTAATAAAGGGGGACTTAAAAACCCCCCTTTGAAAAAGGGGGGGTAGGGAGATTTTCAGCCTCCAGGGTGAAACACTTGTGGTTTATGCATGTTCAAGCTGGGTCAGGGCAGGTTGCTTATAACCGGTGATCAAGTCAGGGCCTGACGAAAATCACCGCCTCGGGACGTAGACCTCCCGGGCTTTGACACCGTCGGAGGGGCCGATGAGGCCCTCTTTTTCCATGGTCTCGATGATGCGGGCCGCCCGGTTGTAGCCCACCCGGAGCCGGCGCTGCAGCATGGAAATGGAGGCGTTCCGGGTCTCGGCCACCAGTTCCACCGCGTCGGCATACTTCTCGTCCCGGTCGCCGTTTTCGGCGATCTCCTCTTCGGCCTCCCGCATCTCGGTAATCCCGGGCTCATACGCCGGCGCCGCCTGGGCCTTCAGGAACTCCGTGACCCGGGTGACCTCCTCTTCCGTGACAAAAGGCCCGTGGATGCGCCTCAAGCGGGAGGTGCCGGGCGGCATGAACAGGAGGTCCCCCATGCCCAGGAGGCGCTCGGCCCCCATGGCGTCCAGGATAACCCGGGAGTCCATCCGGGACGAAACCTGGTAGGAGATCCGGGTGGGAAAATTGGCCTTGATGAGGCCGGTGATGACGTCCACCGAGGGCCGCTGGGTGGCAACGATCAGGTGGATGCCCGAGGCCCGGGCCTTCTGGGCCAGGCGGATCAGGTACTCTTCCGTGTCCCGGGAGGCCACCAGCATCAGGTCGGCCAACTCGTCAATAACGATGACCAGGTAGGGCAGGGAGCGCGGCAGGATGCCCTCGTCGATCCGGGGGTCCGCCTTCTTGGCCCCGGCCTTTTGGTTGTAGCCTTCGATGTTGCGCACGCTCATATCGCTCAGGAAGGCATAGCGGCGTTCCATCTCCCCCACGGCCCAGTGCAGCGCCATGGTGGCCTCCTTGGGGTTGAACACCACCGGGTGCAGCAGGTGGGGAATGTCTTCGTACATCGACAGTTCGATGCGCTTGGGGTCCACCATCAGGAAGCGCACCTCCTCCGGGGTGGCCTTGAAGAGGATGCTCAGGATCATGGCGTTGAGGCCCACGCTCTTGCCGCTGCCGGTGGCCCCGGCGATGAGCAGGTGGGGCATCTTGGCCAGGTCGGTAACCACCGAGAGGCCCATGATGTCTTTGCCCAGGGCCAGCGTCAGGCGGGAGGCGGACTTCTGGTAGGCCGCGTCGGCCAAAATCTCCCGGAGGCCCACCACCTGGCGCTTGGGGTTGGGCACCTCGATGCCCAGCACCCCCTTACCCGGCACCGGGGCCACGATGCGGATGGACAGGGCCTTCAGGGCCAGGGCCAGGTCGTCGGCCAACCCGGTGATCTTGCTGATCTTCACTCCCAGGGCCGGCTCGTATTCGAAGCGGCTAACCACCGGTCCGGTCATAATGGCGGTGACCCGGCCCTCCACCCCGAAATGACGCAGGGTGTTCACCAGTTTCTCGGCCTGGGCCAGCATGGCGTTTTCCTGCACCTGGTGGTTCCAGGGCGGCAACGGGTCCAACAGGTCCAGGCCCGGCAGGGTATAGACCCCGGGGGTGGGCGCGGCTTTCCGGGATTTGGAGCCGGGGGCCTCCGGCGCCGGGGTGGCTGCCGTCGCCACCGAGGGCGTCAGCACCGGGACTTCCGCCTCCCCCCCGGTCGGGGTGACGGTCTGGCGCCCGATGGTTGGCCGCCGGGGGTGGTAGGGGGGCGCCTCCGGCAACTCTTCTTCGGGCTCCCGCCCCCGGCCCCAGGCGGACCTCAGCGCCTGGCCCAGGAGGGCCATGAGTCCCACGTAAGACAGGCGGGTGGCCCCCATGATACTGACCAGCAGGAGCAGAGCCAGGGCCAGAGCGGCCCCGACCGTATTGAGGCTCGGAAGCAAGACGGCCGCCAGGAAACCCCCGAGGGAGCCGCCGCTGTAATGTGGACTGTCACCCCACCCCAGAGACAACAACCCCGCTGAGGCCAGCAAGACCCCCAGGCCCGAGAGGGTTTGGAGCCAGCCCAGGTCATCCAGTCCTTCATGGTGGGACTGCCAAGCCAGAACCAGGAGCATCAGGGGCGCCCAATAAGCGGCCAGACCCAGCAGCCCGAGGAGGCAATACGCTACCAGGACTCCGGCCTTGCCCGCACTGTTGTGGACCGCCGCGGCGTCCCACAGGGCCTTGAGCCCCGGAAAATCAACGCGGGTGTAGGTCCAGAGGGCCAGCAGGAAAAACCCGGCCAGCCCCAATAACAGCAGGGCCGCCATCTCCTGGCCCAACCGCCCTTGCCAGGTACCCTCGGGCGCGGGCTCGGGCTTAGGCGCCGGGGCGGCCTTGGGCTTCCGGGTGGCGGGCTTTTTTTTCGGGGTCTCGGTTTTCGCCATGGTAATAAAGAATTATGCTTGTAAAAGGGGGCCAGGAGCTTGTTCGTACCAGGCCCACTGTAAATCTCTTTCCCAAACCCAGAAAGCGGTTGGGAATCCGTGTTATTTCGGCAGTTTACTCATTAATGCCCGAATTTTCCATAAATTGCAATAAGTTTCTTAACCGGCTATGCCACACTCCGGCAATGAAATGTATCTCGCTGTAGGGGCGGTTCGCGAACCGCCCCCACCAGTCCAGCACCATTTCCCCTACTCCGACTCCATCACGCCGACGAAGTGAGGCTCCTGGGCCGCGGCGGTAGCCGTCAGGCGCCGTTTCGAGGTGAACCCGGTGAGGCTCGGCAGGATGAATTCCAGGGCCTCCGGGGTGATGGGTAATTGTTTAAAGACCTCGAAGCCCCCCTCGGCCACCGCCTGCTTCCAGAACTCGTCCCGGGCCGCATCGTTGGACCCATAGGCCAACTCGAAGTAAATCCCCTTGATCTGAGCCGTGGCCAAGAGCTTGAGGCACACGAAACAGGGCTGCAAGGTGACGTAGAGGGTCGCCCCCTTGATGGCCACGCCGTAGCGGGCCGCCTGGGCGATGGCGTTGGCCTCGGCGTGGGAGGCCCGGCAGTAATTGTACTTGTCCACGTCGGCGATGTTCAAGGCCCGGCGGTGGCAGTAGGGGCTGCCGTCGGCCATAACCTCATCCGAGCAGTGGGGCGCCCCGGGCATGGAGCCGTTGTAGCCCGTGGCCAAAATCTGCCGGTCCTTCACCAGCACCGCCCCGGTGGGGCGACTGTTGCAGGTGCTGCGCGTGCTCACCAGCTTGGCGATAAGCATGAAGTATTCATCCCATGATGGTCGCATAGATAGTCACTTTGTCCTTAAATATCAATTTCTTAAAAAAGCCTCGACGGTACGGGTGGTCACCCCTGGCTCCTCTTCCTGGGGGATATGGCCGCATTGGGGGAGGATGACCAATTTCGAGTCCGGGATATCCCGCTTGAAATTCCGGCCGACGTCCACCGGCACCACCTCGTCCTCCGCCCCCCAGACAATCAGGACCGGGACCTTGATGGTCTTGTAACGGGCGATGACGGTCTCGATGGCCTCCGGCACGATCTGCTGCGCTGTGGCCACCACCGCCTCCCGGGCCCCGGGCAGACTGCCGTAATAAGCATAGGTGTCGATCTGTTCGTCGGTGATTTTGTCTTTATGATAATAACATTTTCGCAGGGCCATGGCGGTGGTGAGCCGGGGCGACAGCACCCGGGGGCCTACGGTATTGATCACGGGGACCTGGGCCAAGGCGATGAACCAGGGCATCTTCTGAGGGTAACCGGCGCTGTCGATGAGGACCAGTTTCTTGATCCGGGCCGGTTCGACCTCCCGCACCTTAAAATAAGTCATGAGGGTCACGCCGCCGCCCATGGAATGGCCGATCACTACCAGGTCATGCAGGTCCCGGGTGCGGATGAACTCCGCCACCATGTCGGCCTGGTCGCTGATGGCGTATTTGCCATCCTCGGGCTTGTCCGACAGGCCATAACCTTTGAGATCAAGGGTGAACACCCGGTGATCTTTGGCCAGGGCCGGGCCCAGAAACCGCCAGGAATAGGCGCTGGCCCCGAACCCATGCAGCAGGATTACCGGCGGTCCCTGCCCGGCCTCGTAATAGTTGATCTTGATGCCGTGATAGTCAAAGATTTTCGGCTCACCCCAGGCAGTTTCCAGGTTCGCGGACGGCACCGGCACCCCGGCGCAGCCCACCGCCAGGAGGAGTACACAACTAAGGATGAATATCTTAATTTGCCGCATTAGTTCTGTCTCATGGCCCCACCCATCACATGCTAACAAACTCCCTGACGCAAATCAATCACCAAGGGCGAGGTTTCGGCCTCCCGGTTGAGCGACCCCGGTTCCACCAGTTTTACCCGCGGTTGGACGCCGATGCCCTGGGCCAGTTTGTGGGCGATTTCCTGTAGGAGTTCCCGCTGTTTGGTCATCTTGTCGAAGAACAATTCCTCCCGGACCTCGATCCTGACCTCCAGGTAGTCCATATGCCCCTCCCGGCCCACCACCAGCTGATAGGCCGGCTCTTCCCCCCGGATGGCGGCCAGGACCTGGCCCACCCGGTTGGGAAAGATGTTGGTGCCCTTGACGATGACCACCTCGTCGCAGCGGCCCTGGATGCGGCTTATGCGGGCCAGGGTCCGGCCGCAGGTGCAGGGTTCATAGGACAGGCGCACCAAATCGCCGGTACGGAAGCGCACCAGGGGGGTGGCCTCCCGGGTGAGGGTGGTGATGACCAGTTCCCCCAGTTCGCCGGCGGGCAGGAGTTCGCCGGTCGCCGGGTCGATGACCTGGGGCAGGAAATGGTCCTCGCTGATATGCATGCCGGCCAGGGGGTAGGCGGCGCACTCCCCGGCCACCCCCGGCCCCATAGCCTCGGACAGGGCGTAGTGGTCCAGGGCGGCGCAGAACAGCCGGGCTTCGATTTCGGCCCGCATGGCCTCGGTCCAGGGCTCCCCGGCCAACAGTGCCAGCTTGAGGTGGAGGCTCTTGGGGTCCACCCCCAGGGCCTCCATCTCGTCGGCCAGCACCAGGGCGTAGGACGGGGTGGAAACCAGGACGGTGGTGCGGTAGTCCCGCATCACCTGGATCTGGCGATTGGTAAAGCCGGGGCCGCTGGGGATCACCGAGGCCCCCAGGAGCTCCACGCCGTAGTGGAGGCCGAAGGCGCTGGTCAAGAGGCTGTAGCTCAAGGTCACCTGGACCACGTCGTCCCGGTCCACCCCGGCGGCGGTGAGGATGCGGGCCGCCAGTTTGGCCCAGTGGCGCAGGTCCCGGCTGGTGTAGCCCATGACGATGGGGTTGCCGGGGCTGCCGGTGGAGGAGTGGATGCGCACCACCTCCCGCAAGGGCACCGCAAACATCTCGTAGGGGTAGGCCCGGGCCAGATCGTGGCGGGTGGTGAAGGGCAGCCTGGCCAGGTCATCCAGGGACTGGCAATCTTCCGGGAGAAAGCCCAGTTCGTCGAACTTCTTCTTGTAGAACGTGACGTTCTTGTAGACCCGGGTGAGAGTGGCCTGGAGCCGCTCCAACTGCATCTGAGCCAACTCCTCCCGATCCATCTGCTCTGCATCTTGGTCGAAGATTGCCATTTTAAAATCCTGTTTTCGGTTTTCGGTTTTCGGTTTTCGGTGTGAAGCCGACCTCCGATCTTAGGCTATTCTCTGTCTTACCCCCTGACCCCTTACGGCGCGCGGCTCGCTGTTCCGAAAAGTTCTCGGCACCGCGCACAGGCTGGAAGCCTGTGCCACCAAAGGCGGCGGGCGGGACGCCCGCCCCTACTGCTTACTGCTTACGGCTCATCCTCTTCCCGGCCCAGGTAGGCCTCGATGACCCGGGGGTCCCGGCGGATGTCCCGGGGGGCGCCGGCGGCGATGACCTCGCCGTGGTCCAGGACGACGATCCGGTGGCACAGGCCCATGACCAGGGTCATGTCGTGTTCGATGACCAGCAGGGTAATGCCCAGGGGCAGGAGTTTCTCCATCAAGGCCATGAGGTCCTCGGTCTCCCGGGGGTTGAGGCCGGCGGCGGGCTCGTCCATGAGCAGAAACTGCGGTTGCTGAGCCAGGGCCCGGGCGATTTCCAAACGCCGCTGGTCGCCGTAGGCCAGGGCCTCGGCAGGCTCGTCCTCCTTGCCCCCCAGGCCCACCAGTTCCAGGAATTCTAAGGCCAACCGGCGATTTTCAGCCCGGGCCCGGCTCACCATCGGCAGCGGCAGGAGGGCGGCAAACACTCCCACTTGCTGGTGGAGGTGATAGCCGGTGAGGACGTTTTCCAGCACGGTCATGCCCCCGAAGAGCTGGATATTTTGGAAGGTGCGGGCGAGCCCCAGGCGGGCCCGGCGATAGGGGGGCAGGCCCACCATCTCCGTGCTTCCCAGCCGGATTTCGCCGGCGCTGGGGGGCAGCAAGCCGTTAATCAGGTTGAAGCAGGTGGTCTTGCCGGCGCCGTTGGGGCCGATCAACCCGACGATCTCTCCCGCGGCCACCGCAAAGGAGACGTCGGTCAGGGCCTGGACGCCCCCGAAAGATTTGCTTAACCCGTTGACTTCAAGCATGGTAAAAACCTGGGGGAAAAAGGCGAAAAGGGGAAGAGGCGAAAAGAGAAAAGCAATAAAAAGCTCTGCTATCCCCGTATCGCGTCTCGGTCTTCGGCTTTTCGGTCATTTTTTCTTTTGCCTCATTCCCAAGATAGGCTGGAAAACGGCTTAATCAGCCAAGCTTAGCCTGCCATTTGTCATTGTCATTCCCAAGTGCAACTTGGGAACGAGTTAGAAAAGGTCTTGGTGTTTTTCCCCCTTTTGCCCTTTTCGCCTTTTCCCCTTTTGCCCCCTGTTTCATTCCCACACTTCCTGATATCCCTTGCCCAAATAGGCCCGCTGCACTTCCGGGTCGTCGCGCAAATCCGCGGCGCTGCCATCCAGGATAATGCGTCCAGTCTCCAGCACGTAGCCCCGGTCGGCCACCTTGAGAGCCGCCCGGGCGTTCTGTTCCACCAGCAGGATGGTGGTGCCCGCAGCCTTCAGTTCCGCCAGGATAGCATAGACCCGGGTGACCATCTGGGGAGCCAGCCCCATGGAAGGCTCGTCCAGCATCAACAGGCGGGGGCGGGCCATGAGGGCCCGGCCGATGGCCAGGATCTGCTGCTCGCCGCCGGAAAGCGTGCCCGCGGCCTGGTGGGCCCGTTCCTTGAGGATGGGGAAGCGCTCCCGGATATCCTCCAGGTCCTGTCGCACCGCCCCCTTGTCACGGCGATGGAAGGCCCCCAGTTCCAGGTTGGCGGTGACGCTCAAGGTGCGGAAAACCCGGCGGCCTTCCGGAACCAGGGATAGGCCCAGGGTGACCATGCGCTCTGCGGGCATATGGGTGAGGTCATGGCCGGCGAACTCGATGACCCCCTTGCGGGGCGGCAGCAGCCCGGAAATAGCCCGCAGGGTGGTAGTCTTGCCGGCGCCGTTGCCGCCGATCAAAGTCACCACCTCGCCGGCGCGCACGTGGAGGGAAATGCCCTTGAGCACCGGCAGAGGGCCATACCCGGCCTGGACGCTTTTTAAGGTCAACATGATAAGACAGGTTCTGGGTTCTGGGTTTTAGGTTCTGGGTTTCTCATATCTTCTTTCTAGTTCTTTCAGCTGGTTAGCCTTAACTTCCCATTGTTTTTCGGACCCAAAACCCAAAACCTAAAACCCAGAACCCGCTCTTCAACTCTCCCGCTTTAAAAACTTCAGGCTCAATTTGCCCCGGCCCAGGAGGCCCTCGGGCCGCCAGATGAGCAGGAGCATCAGGAGCCCGCCGTAGATCAGTTCCTGGTAGGCATGGGCCTGCCGCAACATCTCGGGCAGAATCGTCAGGATCACCGCCCCCAGCACCGAACCGGCGATAGACCCCATGCCTCCCAGCACCACCATGGCCAGAATGAGGATGGAGGTGTGCAGGCCAAAGGTCTCGGGGTTGATGAAGGTGATGTAGTGGGCGTAGAGGGAACCGGCCAGGCCGGCCAGGGCCGCGGCCAGAGTGAAAACGACGACCTTATACGCCGGGGTGTTGATCCCCATGACCTGGGCGGTGATTTCGTGGTCCCGGATGGCCCGGAGGGCTCGGCCGTGGTAGGAATCGACCAGGCGGTAGGTGAAGATCAGGACCAGGATAACGGTAACGACGACCAGGATCAGGTAGAGCCAGGGCGGCCGGAAGTCTATCCCCCAAAAACTGGGCGGCGGGATTCCCGGCAGGCCGTCTGGTCCCCCGGTGAACTCCAGGTTGAGGAAGACCAGGTCCACGATCACCCCGAAGCCCAGGGTAACGATGGCCAGGTAATCTTCTTTGAGCCTCAGGGTCGGCAACCCCAGGGCCAACCCGCATAAGCCGGCCACCAGCATAGCCGTCAGGGCCGCGGCGGGGAACGGAAAGTGCCAATGTAACGACACCAGGGCCGAGGCATACGCCCCGATGCCGTAGAAGGCGGCATGGCCCAGGGAGACCTGGCCGGCATAGCCGATGATCAGGTTAATGCTGACGGTCAGGATGATATAGATGCCAGCCAGGATAGCCAGATGCAGCACGTAGGCAGTCATCTCAGTCCCCCCGGCCTCTTAAAATGCCCTGGGGCCGGAGTAAGAGCACCAGGATGAGGATGGCAAAGGCGATGGCGTCCTTGAAACCCGAGGAGATATAGGCCGCGCCCAGAGATTCCGCCACCCCCAGGAGCAAGCCCCCCAGGATGGCCCCGGGGATGTTGCCCACCCCCCCCAGGATGGCGGCGCTGAAGGCCTTGAGGCCCGGCAGCAATCCCATGCGGGGGTAGGTGGCATTGTAGTAGATGGCCATCATGATGCCCGCGGCGCCGCTTAAGGCCGAGCCCACCAGAAAAGTCAGGGAGACCATGCGATCCACGTTGATGCCCATGAGCCGAGCCGTATCCCGGTCCAAGGCGCAGGCCATGATGGCCTTGCCGTAGGTAGTGTAACGCACAAAGACTATGAGCAAACCCATGAATCCCAAAGCCGCGCCCAGGATGGCTATCTGCAGGGTGGACACCGGCAGGCCGGCGATGTTGATGGTGCTGAAGGTAAATTGAATGGGGAAGGGCCGGTCATTGGGACCGAACAGGAGCAGGGCCAGACTCTGGAGAAAGATGGAGGCGCCGATGGCGCTGATGAGGGGCACCAGGGGATGGAACCCCCGCAAGGGCCGGAAAGCCACCCGCTCCAGGATCACGCCCAGAAGGGCGGCCGCCGCCATCCCCAGGGCAAAGGCCAGGAAGAAATTGACTTTCCCGGTAGCCAGGAGCAGCACCGCCACAAAGGCGCCGCACATGTAGATTTCCCCCTGGGCAAAATTGATCAGGCCCAAAATGCCATAGATCATGGTGTACCCCAGGGCAATAAGGGCATAAACACTGCCGGTGGTCAGGCCGTTGATTAGTTGCTGGAAAAACATCAGGATGCAGGAAATTTTCCCTTAGATGCGATCTGTCATTGCGCCGCAAGGCAATCCGAATCACCATATCATCTTTAGACTGTGCTCCACAAGACTGTTGTGAGCTTAGCGGTATAAGTCGGGGAAAACTGGGCGGGAAGGGCAGTCAAAAAAAACGGCGGCCCGGAGGCCGCCGTTGAAGCAGTCAAAGTTTATCAGACTTAGAAGTGGTAGTTGGCCCGCACTAAGAAGGAAAGCTGGTGCAGCGTCGGCGACAGGCTGAAGTTGCCGACTCCGGGGATAGTAGCGATGTCATAAGAAGGTACGGCATAGCGGTACCGCATGGCGGTATCGATGGAGACGTTCGGTAAGCACACCCACCGGATGCCGGGTTCGACCACCAGGGCGACGTTCATAGCACTGGCCCCGCCATTACCCCACGGGTTCTCAAACCCGCTCCACAATAAGGCCGGCCCCACCCCGATGTAAGGATTAATCCGGCCCGACGGCACCTCGGAATCCTTCAGGAAGCCGTAGTGGGCCATGAACAGGAAAGTCCAGGCCACTTCGTAGCCTTTCAGGGACATGTTCCTAGACAAACCGAGGTCTGCAAGGTCAATAGTACCGCTTAAATTCTGGAAGGTAGCATCAACCGTTTGGCCGCCTCGGATATTTAACTTGTTATAGGTGATATCCATGGCAAAGCTGAAATATTTCATCCAGTCGGGCCAGGCATAAGCCCCAAAGCCGGTATTGACGAAATCGTAGCCGATGATCGCCCCGCCGATCACCCCTGGCTGGATGCCGACACCGCTCAAGGTTGCATCAACCGGACCTAAATTGGCATTAATGTCCGTATTCAACGGGAAATTGCCCCCGAGTTCGGCGCCGACCCACATGGCTGACTGGGCCACCCCTGACAGAGCCAGCATTGCTGCCACCAGCGCTGCCACACCCAAAACGTACATCTTTTTCTTCATGATTGGTTCCCCCTAAATTTTTTAACCACGGTTAGCGATCTTGAATCGAACGAAGAACTTTTTCCCAAGTCCCCTCCTTCCTCGCTATCCAAGACCCGGACTCATCCCCCCATTGAGGGCGACTTCATTATAAGTTGCACGAAAAATCATTGTCAAGGAGAAAATCTTTAATATGATAAAAAAAATCTCTGCTTCAAAGCGCCAGGCTGATCCAGGTAGCCAATCCCAGGGCGAAACCCACCAAACCGTTGAGGGTAAAGAAGGCGGGAGGCAGGCGGATCGGCTCCCGGACGGACAGCAGCAGGTGCTGCACCAGGAGTATGAGGGCACTTACCGCCACGGCCCCGGCATAGATGGGACCTAAACCGGCCAACCGGCCGGTGACGGCAAACCCCAGGGCTGCCGCCAGGTGGCAGAGAGCCGCCAGGCGGCGGGCCCAGACCGGCCCGACCCGGGCCGGCAGGGAAAAAAGCCCCACCCGCCGGTCAAACTCCTCGTCCTGGAGAGAATAGAGGATATCGAAACCCGCCACCCAGAAGAGCACTGCCCCGGCCAGGACCAGGACTGGCAGGCCCAGATCGCCCCGGACCGCCAGCCAGCCCCCCAGCGGCGCCAAACCCAGGCTCAGCCCCAGAACCAGGTGGGACCCCACGGTAAACCGCTTGGTGAGGGAGTATCCCAGGATCACCAAGAGGGCCACGGGTGACAGGGCAAAGCAGACCCGGTTGAGTTGCGACGCCGCCCCCATAAAGAGGACCGCACTCATCCCGATAAACCAGATGGTGGCTCGCCGACTGATCTTGCCGGCGGGCAGGGCCCGGTCGGCGGTGCGCGGATTGGCGGCGTCGATGCGGGCATCCGCCAGACGATTGAAGGCCATGGCGGCACTCCGGGCCCCCACCATGGCTATCAGGATAAAGAAAAGGGTCCGGCCGTCCGGCAAACCCCGAGCCGCCAGCACGGCCCCCATGAAGGCGAAGGGCAGGGCCAGGACGCTGTGGCCGATCTTGATCATCTCCAACAGTTCGGCCAGGTCATGCCAAAAGCGTCTTACGGTTAAACTCAGATTGCCGCTCACGAAAAGCCTCACCCGAAACATTACTTAGTGGTTGGACTCCGGGGTTGCAGCCTGGGTTAAAGCCAGATGACGCCGCACCAGGAGCAAGAGCAGAATAACCACGGGAACAGCCAGGTCATTGACCCAGAGCACCGGGCCGACGTTATACGGCGAAAAATTGCCGTGCAGGGTCATATCCCGGACGTGCCCGTAGGCGCACCCCAGCAGGAAGATGGCAAACCCGATGCCGGTGGCCGTTCGGAAGCCCCGCCGCTGCCAGATGCACATAATTCCCAGGACGCCGAAGGCCAGGTTGGCCACGGCTACTTCAAACTGGAAGGGGCTCGGTTGCCAGCCGATCTTCAGGGCGATTTCCCGGGCCTTGAAGGTGTGCCCCAAGAAGCCCACCAGTCCCCCCAGCCCCACAAAAAATACCAGCAGGTTGAGCAGCAGCGCTTCGACGCACCGGCTGGCCGAGACCGGCCGCTTTCCCAGCCACAGATGGAGGCAGGTCGCCACCACCACGGCCGCCAGGTAAAGATACCAGAGCATAGAAGCTCCCTCCGGTAGGTGCGAGTTTTCCCCGGGTCAACCCTCGCCCCAGCGCCGGGTCAGGTGATGCGAAAGCCTCAGGTGATCCAGGACGCGCCCGGCAAACTGGCGGGCCAGTTCATCCAGATTCTGGGGCCGGTGATAGAACCCGGGGCAGGCCGGAAAAATGGTGGCCCCCGCCTCCGCCGCCCGGGCCAGGTTCCGCAAGTGGATGAGGCTCAAAGGCGTCTCCCGCACCACCAGGATCAAGGGCCGCCGCTCTTTCAGAAAGACCTCCCCAGCCCGGTGGATCAGGTTGCGGCCCACCCCGGTGGCGATGGCCCCCAGCGATCCCATGGAGCAGGGGATCACCACCATGGCCCGGGCCCGAAACGAGCCGCTGGCCAGGCCCGAAGTGAAGTCGTCCACCCGGTGCCAGATGGCCCCGGGAGCCAGAGCCGCCGGGGTGGTCCCCAACTCCAGGCCCAACACCTGCTCCCCGGCCCCGGAGATCACGGCGTGCAATTCCAGGTCCGGGCGGCCGGCGAAATAGGCCAGCAGTTCCCGGGCGTAGATCATGCCCGAGGCCCCGGTGATGGCCACCACGTAGCGATTCATGCCAGCCCCAGGCGCGGCCAGAGCTCATCCACCTGGCGCTTGATTTCCGGGTCCATGTGGATCACTTCGGGCCAGGGCCGGGTGAACCCTTCCTCGGGCCATTTCCGGGTGGCGTCGATCCCCATCTTGGAGCCGTAGCGGGGCAGGGGCGAGGCATGGTCCAGGGCATCCACCGGCCCATCGGCGAACACCACGTCCCGGCGCGGGTCGACGTTGTTCCCTAAGCGCCACAGCACCTGGGACAGGTCCTGCACGTCAATTTCCTTGTCGAAAATAATAATGATCTTGGTGAACATCATCTGCCCCATGCCCCAGATGGCGTGCATCACCTTGCGGGCGTGGCCGGGATAGCGTTTGTCGATGGAGATAAAGGCCAGGTTGTGGAAGACCCCCTCCACCGGCAGGTTCATGTCCACCATCTCCGGCAGGGTTTTTTGCATCAGGGGGAAGAAGATGCGCTCCGTAGCCTTGGCCATGAAACAGTCTTCCATGGGGGGGCGCCCCACGATGGTGGCCGGATAAACGGCGTCCCGCCTCCGGGTGATGGCGGTGAGATGGAACACCGGGTAGTCATCCGCCAGGGAGTAATAGCCGGTGTGGTCGCCGAACGGGCCTTCCACCCGCTTCTCCCCCGGCGCCACGTAACCTTCCAGGACGATCTGGGATGCCGCCGGCACACTCAAAGGCTGGGTGACGCACGGCACCATTTCCACCGGTTCTCCCCTAAGGAACCCGGCAAAGAGAATCTCGTCAATATCTTCCGGCAGCGGGGCGGTGGCCGCATAGGTCACAGCGGGGTCGGGCCCGATGGCCACCGCCACCGGCAGCGCCTCGCCCCGGGACTCCGCGATCCGGTAATGCTGGGCCCCGCCCTTGTGGGCGTGCCAGTGCATGCCGGTGGTCCGGGCGTCATAAACCTGGAGGCGGTACATGCCCACGTTGCGCTTCCCGGTCTCCGGGTGATGGGTAAACACCACCGGCAGGGTGATGAAGGGGCCGCCGTCCCCGGGCCAGCAGGTCAGGACCGGGATCTTGGTCAGGTCCGCGTCCTCGCCTCTGAGGATAACCTCCTGGCACGGCGCCTTGGACACCTCTTTGGGGAACATCCGGCCCAGGCGGGCCAGCTTGGGAATGAGCTTGAGCTTTTTCATCAGGGTGTTGGCTTCCGCCTCCATGAAGCTCAGGAGGTCGGTGGCGATGTCATCCAGGGACGCAACCTCCAACGCCAGGCACATACGCCGCATGGACCCGAAGGCGTTCATCAGCACCGGCATGTCATAGCCCGGCACCGCTTCGAACAACAGGGCCGGGCCGCCGGCCTTGGAGACCCGGTCGGTGATTTCGGTAATCGTCAGATACGGGCTCACCGGCTCCTTGATGCGCACCAACTCCCCAGCCTGCTCCAGGCGGGTAATGAATTCCTGCAAATTCCGATAACCCATGTATTCTCCTTCGGAGAAGCGGTCAGCTTTCAGCTATCAGCGGTCAACTTTTGGTTTAAAGGCCAAAAGTCAGGTAGCGGCTGTCTCCGTAGGGTGCGTCCCACGCACCATAACCCAAAATCCCGATAACAAAAGCTAACTGCCTACTTGTCTTGGCCCAAAATAATTAAGTTGCGGTTCTTCCGGCATTTCTCCCAGGTTATACAAATAATTGAAAAAAGTAGCCAGACCTTCCTCGTGTTCCGGGTCCAGGGAGTAGTTGAGCTGACGAAAATACGCCAGAATCCGGGCCGGGGTCATGCCGAAGTGGGCCGCGGCGATGCGGCTCAACTCCGGTAAAGACCCCAGGCCCCAATCCCGGGACCGCAGCAGCAGCCGGTGCAGAGAGTCGGTGATCTCGGGCGCGGCGGCGGCAAAGTCCCGGCGCACCGCCCAAACCCCGAACACAAAGGGCAGCCCGGTGAGTTCCTGCCAGGCCTGCCCCAGGTCCAGTTCGAAGGGCATGGTTCCCGCGGCGGAGAGGCGCAGGGCCTCGTCGCCGATAGCCATGACCGCGGCTACGTCCCCCAGGGGCACGCCCGCCAGTTGACCCGGCTGGTAACGGGGGGCCACCTCAAAGAGTTCGGCCATCAGGACTTTGACCAGGGCGGCGCCGCTGGCCGAGGCGGCGCTGACCCGGATGAGGCGCCCGTCCAGCCGGGAAAACGGCACCCGGCTGAACAGGAGCACGCTGCCCACCGCCCCCGTGGCGCTGATGGACAGGTCGGGCAGGAGCAGATAATCTCGAAAAGCCCGCCCATACTCCAGGGCGGAAATAGAGCCCAGGTCCATCTCGCCCCGGCGCATCAAGGCGTTGAGTTCCGCCGGGGTACCCCGTACCAGGTGGAAACCGTTTTCGCCAAAAATGTTTTCCATGGCAAAATAGATGGGCAGCACGTTGAGATAGGCAATGCGCCCCAGCCGGGCCTTGGCCATCATGGGTGTCTCCCTTTGAATAGCTGTCAGCTATCAGCGGTCAGCTTTCAGCAAAAGCCAAAAATTATTGAAACTCGACCTGAACCTCTAGGGCGGGCACTGCCCGCCGAATAAAGTAATCATGGCGCAATCTAACATTCCTTGCTTTATCGTGAAAGTCCACCCGTAGGGGCGGTTCGCGAACCGCCCCTACAAGGAATTTCATGATTGGGGGTGACCCCAAACGGCCATAGTGCTTTATCTTGGCTGACAGCTGATCGCTGATAGCTGACAGCTCTTGTCATCCCAGCCAGCGCCACTTCCCGGCCGCCCCATTGGTAAAGAGTTCACCCCAGAAATCCCGGCCGCCTTTAAGGGGAATGAACCCCAGGGCAGCCTGCTTGCCGGGTTCCAGACTGCCGAGTTCCCGGTCCCGGCCAAGGGCTTGGGCGCCGTTCAGAGTTCCCAGGCGAAGCCACAAATCACCGGGATAGGCGGAAAAGTTTTTGTAGAGCCAGAGCATCTCTCCAAAGAGATTCAGGTCCCAGTTGCCCGCCAGGGAGTCGGTGCCCAGGGCCAGGTTCACCCCGGCCTTAAGCAACTCCGGCACCGGCGGCACCCCGGCGCCGGTGTAGCGGTTGGCCCGGGGGCACAGCACCAGCCAGGTCTTGGTTCCGGCCAGGCAGCCGCAATCCGCCGGGCTCAGCTGGGTCCCGTGGACCGTAAGGGTCCGGGGCCCCAGAAATCCCAGACCTTCGAGATAAGCCGCGGCACCCGGCCCCGGGGGCTGAAAATCCTGAACCCAGCGGCCCCGGCGTTTCAGCAAGCCCTCAAAGAAGCCGTTGCCTCTCGCCAGAAAGTCAATTTCCGCCTGGGATTCGGCCAGGTGCACCGTCTGCAGCCCCGACCGGGCAGTGTTCCACGCCGCCACAGCCCGGAACAAGGCGGGGGACACGGAATAGGGGGCATGGGCCGCAGCTGAAACCCAGGCTGCGGCCGCGACCTCAGGCCGCCCGAACCAGGGAAATTTCTCCGGCAGGTCGAAGGTCGAAACTAAATCGAACCCCAGGCACTCATAGAACAGGTGGTACGCCAGCGGGCCGGTTGTGAGAAACGGCCACGAGGCCCCGGTGTTGGTGATCTCCCCCACCAGGATGGTGCCGCTTTGCCGCAAGGCTTCAACGCCGCAGCCGATGCCCGCCTCCACCTCTGCCGGAGACAGCGCCCCATACGCCGCCAGGGTCGCCTCCAGCCAGTCCTCCCAGCGCGCCTGGGGCAGCACCTTTCCGGACAGGGCCGAAAACTCCAGGTGCACATGGCAATTCACCAACCCGGGCAGGATAGCGCCGTCGCCGTGGTCGCAGATCAAACCGGTAAAGCCGGTCAAAACTTCCGCCGCCGGACCCACCGCGGCAATCCGGTCGCCGGCCACCACCACCGCCCCGTCCCGGATGGGAGGCCCGCTTACCGGCAAGACCCATTTGCTTACATGCGCAATCATTTATAAAGTGCGCCGTAAGCAGTGAGCAGTGAGCAGTAGTTATCAATCATGGCGAATTTACCTCTTTCCACCCTTTCCCCTTTTCGCCTTTTTCCCTTTTCCCCCATCACCTTACCCAAGTCCGCCAATCGTCATTGATATCGCCCCTGAGACGGTAGCGTTCCATGAGTCGGGGGCAGGGGCAGCGGCGGGAGGTTCCCGCCAGGGCCGGCAGCAACCGGATGATTAATTCCGGCCAGGCCGCTTCCACCGCCCGCACCCGCTCGATTTCCGCCGGGGTGGCCAGCCCTTCAAAAAGCACTCCGGGCGCATACGGCCGGTCCAGCAAGCCTTCGGCGTAATTCACCACGTAGGTCAGGGCCGTATAACACAGCTCCAGTTCCCGGGCCAGGAAGACCTCGGGCGCCAGGGTCTGGCCCACCAGGTCGCCCCCCAGGAGGCCGAACTTGCGGATTTCCGCCGCGGTCTCAAGGCGCGGGCCCGTCGTGGCCACGTAGACCGCCCGGTCGTGCACCGTAAAGGGAACATCTACCAGCGCCCCCAGCATGGCCGCCCTCAGCTCCGGGCAGAACAGGGGGTGGTGCCTTATAAAACCCCACCCCACCCCGGCATAGAAGGTGTGGGGCCCGCCTTTGCCTTCGTCCAGCACGTCGTGGGGCGCCACCAGGTCCCCCGGCGCCATCTCCTGCCTGAGCGACCCCGGCGCCACCCAGGCCAGGATCTTGGACACCCCCAGCGCCTTCAAGGCATAGAGATTGGCCCGGGCATTGATAAACGGCGCCGAAATCTCGTAGCCCGCCTCACCGTGCCGGGACAGGACCACGAAATCAATCTCGCCCTGCCGGAACCAATGCACCGGGCGGCTGTCGCCATAGGGCGTGGAGTAAACCTCGGTGTGGTGCGGCTGCAAACCCGCCGCCGCCAGGGCCTTGTGCGCCCCCACCCGGGCTATGATGGCGATTTTTGGGTTCATAACTATCCTTATTTCAGTTCCGAAAAGTCTTTCGTAGGGTGCGTTCTACGCACCATCATGCCAGCCCGTAGCCCGTAGGGCGGGAAAAGGCAGCGCATCCCGCCTTTCCCTCGTTCCCAAGCTCCTGCTTGGGAACGTAAATTTCCCCCAAGCTCCTGCTTGGGGCGCATGGCGCCATAAATAGATGATTCTCTCGCAAAGCAGGAGCTTTGCCTGCAATGGGGTTCCCAAGCTGGAGCTTGGGAACCAGAAATAGATAGTCCCATAACCAACTGTCCTGAAAAGTTTTTCCGGTGGCACAGGCTTTCCAGCCTGTGCGGACCGCATGGCGGGCAGTGCCCGCCCTACACATCTACTGCTCACTGCTCACTCCAAGTCATACCGATGATCCCTTACCTGCGGCTCATAGCCGCACTGCCGGATCAGGGTGTCGATTTCGGCCCGCGTCAGGTGGAAGCCCACCCCGGTGGCGGCCACCACGTTTTCTTCCAGCATGGTGGAGCCGAAGTCGTCGGCCCCGAATTTCAGGGCCACCTGGGCCACCTTGGGTCCCTGGGTCACCCAGGAGACCTGGAGGTGGGGCACGTTATCCAGCACCAGGCGGGAGATGGCCAGGGTTTTCAAGTACTCCACCGCGCCCAGGGCCTGGCCCGCCAGGTGCGTGCCCCCGGGCTGGTAGGTCCAGGGGATGAAGGCGGTGAAGCCGCCGGTGTCGTCCTGGAGTTGCCGAATCTTGACCAGGTGTTCGACCCGTTCCGCCCGGGTCTCCAGGTGGCCGAACATCATGGTGGCGCTGGTCTTTAAACCGGCGCGGTGAGCCGCGGCCATGACCTCGAGCCACTGGGAGGCCGAGCATTTTTGCGGCGAAATCTGCTGCCGCACCCGGTCCACCAGGATCTCGGCCCCGCCCCCGGGGATGGAACTCAGCCCCGCGTCCATCAGGCGGCGAATCAGTTCTTCCAGGCTGAGAGCGTTGTTTGCGGCCACATAAAAAATCTCCGGCGGGGAGAAGCCGTGGACCGCCAGGCCGAAGTCCCGGATGAAGCTCACGAGTTTCAGGTAATAGGCCAGTGGCAAATCAGGATTGAGGCCGCCCTGGAGCAGGACGCCGCTGCCGCCGTGGTCCTTGAGTTCCACCAGTTTGGCCGCCAGCGCCTCCCAAGTGAGGACGTAGCCGTCGTCGGCCCCGGGAGGCCGGTAAAAGGCGCAGAAGCGGCAGCCAGAGGTGCAGATGTTGGTGTAGTTGATATTCCGGTCGATGACGAAGGTGACCCGGTTGCCGGGATTGAGGCGCCGGCGCACCTGATCGGCCGCGGCCCCCAAGGTCAGGAGGTCCAGGTCCCACAGTTGCCGGGCTGCATCACAATCCAGACGCTGGCCGAAAATCATCTTAACCTCTATAAATGTTTTGTCTCACTAAACCAACTGACCTCTGACTACTGACTACTGACTACTATCTTATACAGGGTATCCCGTTCCACCGGCTCGCAGCCCGCCTCCCGGATCAGCCCTTGCAGTTGCGCCCGGGTCAGGCCTTGGGGGGTCTGGGCCCCGGCCATGTGGGTGATGCGCTCCTCCATCACCGTGCCGTCCACGTCGTCCACCCCGAAACACAGGGAAATCTGGGAGAGTTTCGGGCCCAGCATCACCCAAAACGCCTTGATGTGGGGAAAATTGTCCAGCATCAACCGGGAGATGGCCAGGGTCTTGAGGTCGTCGATGGCGCTGGGGCCGGCCAGCTCGCTCAAGCCGGTGTTGGCGGGATGGAAGGCCAGGGGAATGAAGGCCAAAAAGCCGCCGGTCTCATCCTGAGCTTCCCTCAGCCTCACAAGATGATCCACCCGCTCCGCCGCGCTCTCCAGGTGCCCATAGAGCATGGTGGCATTGGTGTTGAGGTCGAGCCGGTGGGCCATCTGGGCCACCTCTATCCAGCCCTCGGGGGAGAGCTTTTCCGGGCAGAGGCTTTGGCGCACCCGGGAACTGAAGACTTCGGCGCCGCCGCCGGGGAGCGACCCCAGGCCCGCCTCTTTCAGGGCCGCCAGGGTGTCGGGCAGGCTCATTTCGGCCTTTTGGGCCAGGTGGGCCACCTCCACGGCGGTGAAGGCCTGGAGGTGAACCTCCGGCCGCCGGGCCTTGATGCCCCGGAGCATGTCCAGATAATAGGTAAAAGGCAGGTCCGGGTGGCAGCCGCCCACGATGTGAATCTCCGTAATGGGCTCCTGCGCTCTGGCCTCCACCTTGGCAAAGATCTCCGGGAGGCTCATCTCGTAGGCCCCGGGTTCCCCGGCCTTGCGCCCGAAAGCGCAAAACTTGCAGCCATTGACGCAGATGTTGGAGTAGTTGATATGCTGATTATAGATATAGTAGGCCTTGCGGCCGTGGAGACGTTCCTTGACCATCTGGGCCAGGCGCCCCACCCCCAACAGATCGGGGCTGTCGAACAGGGTGACGCCGTCTTCCCGGCTCAGACGCGCCCCCGCCGCCACTTTCTCATAAATTGGCTGAAGCGCCGGGTCTTGGATGCCTCCCCAGACCATGAACCTGCCTCCTTTATGACCGGTTGGTCACCATGATAACAAAAAAATTTTCGGAACAGTTGCTCCTGGGCCTTTGGCTCACCCGTAAAGCATGAAAAGTCCAGTAGGGCGGGCGTCTTGCCCACCAAGTCGGTGCGCGATGCGCACCCTACATTTTGGCAAAGCAGAGCTTCACCGCCAAGTTGCGTTCCCAAGCTGGAGCTTGGGAACGAGAGAAACCACTGACTACTGACTACTGACCACTACCTACGCCGCCAGGCCCTCCTGCAGGAGGCTGATGAGTTCCCGGATGTGTTTATGGATGGCTGCATCAGTAGCCTGGTGCAGGCCCAGGGTGACGTCCAGGGCCGGGACCGCCACGGCCTGGAGAAACCGGTCGAACACCGCGTCCAGCAGGAACAGGGTGGCGGCCCGGGGGACGCCGGGCCGCAGTTCCCCCCGGCTTTGGGCCCGGCGCACCAGGGAGGCGAAATATTCCGTGGCGTGGCGCCGCACCGCAGCCAGGAATTCATCCCGGAACGGCACATTCTTATCGAACTGAATCTTCAGATAGAGGCTGAAAATCCGCGGGTGCTCCCGGGAGAAGGCCACCCCGGCCAACAGGGATTTTTCCAGCCGGACAAAAAAATTCTCTTCCAGGGTCTCTTCCTTGACCGTGGTCAGGGTGCGCCGCACCAGCTTGAGGGCATAGCGGAAGATATAGGCAAAGATCCCCTCTTTGTTGGGGAAATACTGATACAGCGACCCCTTGGCGATCCCGGCCTGGGCCACCATGCGGTTGAGCGAGGCCTGATGATAGCCCTGGTCGGCGAACTCCGCTAACGCCGCATCCAGCACGCGTTCCTGCTTGTCCGGGGGCAGGTGCCGAAAAGTCGAGAGGGCCGCTTCTTCATCCATGACCAGTTGGTCATAACAGATATGCCGGTGAACTGTCAAGCCTTTCCCAAGTCTGGGCCCCAATTCCCTTGACATCTCCCCCCCTACATGTTACTTAGCAATGATATTCAATAGTTAGTCTCAATATTGGTTAGGGAGAGCCCCAGACCCTTAGACCTCGATTCACCACCACCCTTCCATAATCCTGCCAAGTATGCGGATGGCTTCGGGGATATCATCCCGGGACTCATCTCTCCACAGGTTTCCGGGGTTGAGGCAGGGGCATGGGTGCCGGGCTGCTGGTCTCCTCAGCCGATTCACCACAAGGACCGATATGACGGAAATTTTGGACAAAGTTTACGATCCCCAGCGGATCGAGGCCAAGTGGTATGAATATTGGGAAGGGCAGGGATTTTTCCATGCCAAGGCCGATGGCGCCAAACCCGGTTACTGCATAGTCATCCCGCCCCCCAACGTCACCGGCGTCCTGCACATGGGCCACGCCCTCAACAACACGCTACAAGACATCCTGGTCCGGTTCAAGCGCATGGACGGCTTCGACGCCCTGTGGATGCCGGGCACCGACCACGCCGGCATCGCCACCCAGAACGTGGTGGAGCGCCAACTGGCCGCCGAGGGCAAAGACCGCCACGCCCTGGGCCGGGAGGCCTTTATTAAGCGGGTCTGGGAGTGGAAGGCCAGCTCCGGCGGGCACATCATCACCCAGCTGAAACGCCTGGGCTGTTCCTGCGATTGGAGCCGGGAGCGCTTTACCCTGGACGAAGGCCTGTCCCGGGCGGTGCGAGAGGTCTTCGTGCGTCTCTATGAAGAGGGCCTGATCTACAAGGGGGACTACATCATCAACTGGTGTCCCCGCTGCCAGACGGCCCTGGCCGACCTGGAGGTGGAGCACGAACCCACCGACGGCCACCTCTACCACATCAAGTACCCCCTGGCCGAGGGCGAAGGCAGTGTCACCGTGGCCACCACCCGCCCCGAGACGCTGTTGGGTGACACCGCGGTGGCCGTGAACCCCACAGACAAGCGCTATAAGAAATACCACGGCGCCACCCTGAGTCTGCCGGTGTTGGGGCGCCCCATTCCGGTCATCACCGATGCCTACGTGGCCCTGGAATTCGGCACCGGCGCCCTGAAGATCACCCCGGCCCACGATCTCAACGACTTTGAGGTGGCCCGGCGCCACGATCTGCCCGCGATCAAGGTCATCGACGAAGCCGGCCTCATGACCGCCGCGGCCGGGAAATACCAGGGTATGGACCGGTTCGCCTGCCGGGCGCAGATCCTCAAGGATCTCAAAGCCGACGGCCTTCTGGTCAAAATGGAGCCGTACACCGTGCCGGTGGGGCACTGCTACCGCTGCAAGACCGTGGTGGAACCCCTGATCTCCAAGCAGTGGTTCGTGGCCGTCAAGACCCTGGCGGCGGAGGCCGTGGCCGCGGTGGAAGACGGCCGCACCCGGCTGATCCCCGCCAACTGGGACAAGAGCTATTACGACTGGATGAGCAATATCAGGGACTGGTGCATATCCCGGCAGATATGGTGGGGCCACCGCATCCCGGCCTGGACCTGCGCCAAGTGCGGCCGGGCAATCGTCAGCCGGGAAGACCCGGCTGCCTGCCCCGACTGCGGCGGCGTCGACCTTGTCCAGGAAACCGACGTCCTGGACACCTGGTTCTCTTCGGCCCTGTGGCCCTTCTCCACCCTGGGCTGGCCCACCGAGACCCCGGAACTCAAGCTCTTTTACCCCACGTCGGTCCTGATCACCGCCTTCGACATCCTGTTTTTCTGGGTGGCCCGGATGATGATGATGGGGATTCACTTCATGGGGGAAGTCCCGTTCCGGGAGGTCTATATCCACGCCCTCGTACGAGACCCGGAAGGCCAGAAAATGAGCAAGTCCAAGGGCAACGTCATCGATCCCCTGGAACTCATGGATAAATACGGCACCGACGCCTTCCGTTTTTCCCTGGCCGCCTTCGCCGCCATGGGCCGGGACGTGCGCCTTTCCGAGGAGCGCATCGCCGGCTACCGCAATTTCGCCAACAAGGTCTGGAACGCCTGCCGCTTCACCTTCATGAACCTGGAGGGCTTTGACCCCGAGCCGCCGGCTGGTGGGGCTGACCTCGACCCTGACGAAAAACTGACCACGGTGGAGGCCTGGATCATGAGCCGCCTCCAACAGGTCATCCGGGAGACCCGCAAGAGCCTGGACACCTACGCCTTCGATCAGGCGGCCAACACACTGTACCAGTTCGTCTGGCACGAGTTCTGCGACTGGTATCTGGAGTTCATCAAGCCTCAGCTCTATGACAAAGAGGCCGCGGCCACCCGGCGCCAGTGCCAGTCAGTCCTCCTCAAGGTGCTCAGCGCCGTTCTCCGCCTCCTGCACCCCTTCACGCCCTTTATGACCGAGGAGATCTGGCAGCAGCTGCCCGGGGCCCAGGGCAGCATCATGGTGGCGCCCTATCCCCAACCGGAGCCTCAATTCGACCACCCCGAGGCCGAAGCCGAGATGAACCTGGTCATGGCCACCATCAACGCCATCCGCAATATCCGGGGCGAGATGAACGTGCCCCCGGGCACCCAGGTGGAGGTCTTTCTCCACTGCCTGGAGAATGCACCCATTCAAACCCTGAACCGCCACCGGCAATCCATCCAGATCCTGGGCCGGGTCCGGGATCTCCACTTTAACGCGACCACCGGCCCGCCCGCGGCCGCAGCCAAGGCCGTGGTCGACAAGGTGGACATCTTCATGCCCCTGGCGGGGATCATCGACTTCACGGAAGAGGCCAAGCGCCTGGACCGGGAACTGGAGAAACTGGGCAAAGAAGTCAGCCAGGCCCAACGCAAGATGAGCAACGAAGACTTCCTGGCCAAGGCCCCGCCCGAAGTGGTCGCCAAAGAACAGGCCAAACTCCAGGCCCAGACCGATAAACTGAACAAACTCAAAACCCACCGGGAACGGATTAAGGAACTGATGGGGTGAGGGTGGCATGGGGACTGTGGGGGAGGGCCAGGAATATTGGCACAAACATAACTTCACATTATTCCTCCGATGTAATCAATTATGAATCAGATTAATAATAAG
This sequence comes from Deltaproteobacteria bacterium, assembly GCA_030655955.1. Lineage (GTDB taxonomy): Bacteria > Desulfobacterota > Desulfobaccia > Desulfobaccales > 0-14-0-80-60-11 > 0-14-0-80-60-11. Next base: position 6,956 of record JAUSOZ010000031.1, on the reverse strand, counting down.
CAGGACTCAACTGGGCCACCTATAAACAACCTTGATTTATACTCCACAATTACTTCATTGTGGGGTGACGCGGTTGGAGCTCAGCATGCACTGTTGGCTGGTTACATTATGGCCCATTCATTCTTGATAGCTGCCGCAGCTCTTCTATTTTCTTCATTAAATCAACATTATTCCACTATTGTTGGTATTAGTGTAATGCTCGTCTCTGTAGTCGGGGGAATGTTATCATTACAAATGGCACTAGCTTGGGGAAGATTTGTTGCGCGTGTCTCTTTATTCGAATGGCATCTTCAGCGAATGGAGACGCAAATATTAAATGGACCAACTCTATTCACCGATTGGGCAAATATAAAAAATGGAAAATATCTTATAGACCCTCTGGATAATAAAAATCAGTTTTATGTAAACTGGTCAGTAAAGCATCATAAAAAATGGTGGGCCAGTAGAGCAAGAATGGTACCTATTCTTATGGCTATAATGTATTTATTTTTCTTTTCCATGAGTGCTATCAATCTTGCAAGTGGTAGCCATCATATCGGCAAATCCGATTTTGCCACTGAATCAAAGGGGAGACAAATGATCCCTGATACCACCATCATCTGCCCCCTCCCCGGTATGGGCCATTGCGTCCGGGAGCGCTGCAATTTCTGGGATAAGGACCAAGAGGAATGCACCTGCGACTGCTTCGACACCGGCGGCCCGGGTGAGGCCGGTTCGTCCGGGAACCCTGACTGGCCGTGCGTTATTTCGTTCTATGAAGATTATGATTAGGCTTGGACGTTTTGTCGCCACGTTCCCAAGTGCAACTTGGGAACGAGTGGGAATGTAGGGGCGCACCTGTGTGTGCGCCCTCTCGGGGGGCCACACAGGTCCCCCCCTACGAAAATTGTTCTTTGACCGCCAAATGGTATGAGAAGCATCGGTGGGGCAGGCCTCCGTGCCTGCCCATAATTGCCACACTCCTTGCTGGTTAAGCCGGCGGGCACTGAGGCCCGCCCCACCGGGATTTTTTCATGGATAAGCTGCTCAATTCGCCCCATCTTGACCGCCTCATCGACCTGGCCCTGGAAGAGGATATCGGCTCGGGGGATGTTACTACCAAGGCCGTGGTGGACCCGGAGTTGCAGGGGGAGGCCCATATCCGGGCCAAGGCCACCCTGGTGGTGGCGGGCCTGCCCGTGGCGGCCCGGGTTTTTCATAAGCTGGATGCCAAACTAGTCTTCGCGGCGGCAGTGGACGACGGCCAGGAAGTAGCGCCAGGCACGGTCCTGGCCCGCCTCACCGGCCCCGTGGCCTCGATCCTCACCGGCGAACGGGTGGCCCTCAATTTTCTCCAGCGCCTCTCGGGGATCGCCACCTTCACCCGCGCCATGGCAGCCCAGGTGGCCGGCTCCAACGCGGTTTTGGTGGACACCCGCAAAACCACCCCGGGCTGGCGCGCCCTGGAGAAATACGCCGTGCGCCTGGGCGGCGGCCGCAATCACCGCCTGGGGCTTTATGACGCGGTGCTGATCAAGAACAACCACCTGACTGCGGTGGGCTCAATCGGCGAGGCGGTGCGCCAGGCCAAAGCCAGGGCCCACCCCCAGCTCAATATCGAAGTGGAAGTGGCGGACTTAGAGGGGCTGGAAGAAGCCCTGAACGCCGGCGCCGACCGCATCCTGCTGGACAACATGGACGACGGCACCCTGCGCCAGGCGGTGGAACTCACCGGGGGCCGGGCCTGGTTGGAAGCCTCCGGCGGCATGACCAAAGAACGTCTGCCGCAGGTGGCGGCCACCGGGGTCAACTTCATCTCCATGGGCGCCCTGACCCACAGCGCCCCGGCGGTGGATATCCACCTGCGGCTGATCAGGACGTGGATGTAGGGACGCACCTATGTATGCGCCCTGGGCGGACACGCAGGTCCGGCCCTACACGGCCCTCCCATGACTGTAGGCATGATAAAATTCCCTCTCCCCTGCGGGGGGGGAGAGGGAGAAAAATTGCAACCCTGCACGCAGATATTCTTGTGGGTAAAGGTTAGGTAAGGGTTTGGGGGAGGGGCTTTTGTCCCTCGCCCCCTCTCCCAAGTACTCCCAGCCTCCCCTCAACTCTTCTTCCCCAATTCCTTTGAGCGCCCCGCCGCCGCGGTCACCGCGTCCATGACTGCGCCCCGAAAGCCTCTGGACTCCAGGGCATGGAGACCGGCGATGGTGGTGCCTCCCGGGGAGGTCACCAGGTCCTTCAGGACCGCCGGGTGCATCTGTTCTTCATAGCAGAGGCGGGCGGTGCCCAGGACCGTCTGGGTGGCCAGGGTGAGGGCCAGGGGACGGGGCAGCCCCATTTTCACCCCGCCGTCGGCCAGGGCCTCGATGAACACAGCCACAAAGGCCGGGCCGCTGCCGCTCAGGCCGGTAACCGCGTCCATGAGCCGTTCCTCCACCACCACGGCCTGCCCCACGGCGCCAAACAGGTCCAGGGCCAGGGCCAGGTCTTCCGGGGTGACGCCGCGGCCCGGGGCCAGGGCTGCCATCCCGGCCCCCACCAGGGTGGGGGTGTTGGGCATGACCCGGATCACCCGGGAGTCGGGCAAGGCCCCTTCCAGCACCGCCAGGGGAACTCCGGCGGCGATGGAAATGATGAGATGCCAGGGCCGGGCGAATTCCTTGACACTGGCCAGGACCGCGGGCAGCACCTGAGGCTTGACCCCCAGCACCACCACGGGCGCGTGCATCACCTCGGGGTTGTCCAGGGCGGCCGCAACCCCCAACTCATCCATCTGGGCCTGCCGGGCCGGATCCGGGTCATAGTAGATCAGGTTTTCCCGGGGAACCTCGCCCCCCGCCAGCAACCGCTTTATGATGGCCCCGCCCATGCTGCCGACGCCGATGAAACCCAGCTTTATTGCCGCCAACCGCTCTTTCCCCGGTTCTGTCATTGACATGGACCTTATCTCCCGTCATAGTTTCAGATAAGAGCTATTGTGCCACACCTGCCAGCCTGATTGCATGGAAAAAGTGGGGTGTAACGCACAAGCCCATGGCTTTGTGGGTCGCCGGGCGCTAGGAGAGAACTGATGCTGATGGTTAAAAACCGGTTAAACAGACTTCACACATGCAAACTCGGTCTCATCATCCTGTTGCTCCTGGCCTGGACCGGAGCGGGTCTGGCCGCCGACTCCGCCGCCTTGCCGGCGAAGGATTGGAATCCCCGCCAGGTGGAGCGCCTCCAGGCTCCCGCCGGGGGTAAGCTGACCTTCGCGGTCCTGGGAGACAACCGCAGCAACCCGGAGGTCTTTGGCCGGGTGCTCCAGCAACTGGACCGCGATCCCGGCCTGACCTTCGCCATTGATGTCGGGGATATGGTGGAGCGGGGCACCTTGGAGCAATTCGACGAGTTCTTCAAACAAATCCGGCCTTACAGCCGGATACCGTTTCTGACGGCGGCGGGCAATCACGACCTGGGAAAGAATCAGGACCTGACCCTTTACCGGGAGATTTTCGGCCCGGATTACTACGCCTTTCAGCTTAAGGACCACTATTTTATCGTCGTCAATGATGTGGAGCCTAACGGGGTCGGCGAGGTCCAGTGGCGCTGGCTGGAGAAGGAATTAAAGCAATCCCAGTCTTATAAAACCCGCCTGGTGTTTCTCCATACTCCCCTTTTTGACCCCCGGGGGGGTGACAAGCACCACTGCCTGCCGGAGGCCACCGGCCGCCGACTGGCCGCCCTCTTACGTCAATATCACGTGACCCATATCTTTGCCGGTCATATCCACAGCTACTTTTCCGGCGAATGGGACGGCGTCCCCTATACCATCGCCGCCGGGGCCGGGGCGCCCCTCTATGGGACCGATCCCAAACATTTTTTTTATCACTACCTCAAGGTCACCCTCCAAGCGGGTGAGGTTCACGTCGAGGTGCAGCGGATCAAAACGGAAGGGGAGCACTAGCCTTATGACCGGATCGACCGTTAAACCCATTCTGGCCCTGACCATGGGCGACCCGGTGGGGGTGGGGCCCGAGATCATCGTCAAGGCCCTGGTTGACGCCCGGATTTACCAGGTGTGCCGGCCGCTGGTTCTGGGCGATCTAAGCGCCCTGGAACGGGCCCGCCTGGCCCTGGACCCGGCCCTAAAAATCCATCTGGCCGACCGCCCGGCGGCGGGGCGCTATCAGTTGGGCACCATAGACCTCATGCCCGGCTCCCAACTGGCGCCCGCCGACCTTAAGTACGGCCGCCCCACCCCGGCATCCGGTGCGGCCATGGTGGGCTACATCCTCACCGCCATTGATCTGGCCCTGGCGCACCGGGTGGCGGGCCTGGTCACCGCGCCCATCAGCAAGATCTCCATGAAGCTATCGGGCTACGATTATCCGGGGCACACCGAGCTTTTGGCGGAGAAGACCAAGACGGCCGAGTTTGCCATGATGCTGGCCGGGGGGGAGTTCCGGGTAATCCTGGTCACCATTCACTGCGCCCTGTCCGAGGTGCCCAAGAAGATCACCCAGGAAGGCCTGGTGCGGCTTTTCCACCTCGCCGCCCGGGCCCTGGACCGGGACTTTGGGCTGGCCGGCGTGCCTTTGGGGGTGGCGGCCCTCAACCCCCACGCCAGCGAAGACGGCATGTTCGGCCGCGAAGAAGAGAGCATCATCATCCCGGCGGTCAAGGAGGCCCAGGCTGCGGGCCTGGCCGTGGAGGGCCCCTTCCCGGCCGACACCCTGTTCTGGCGCCATAGCCAAGGGGAGTTCGCGGCCATCATCTGCATGTACCACGACCAGGGGCTCATACCGCTCAAACTCCTGCACTTCATGGACGGGGTGAACGTCACCCTGGGGCTGCCCATCATCCGCACCAGCGTCGACCACGGCACCGCCTACAACCTGGCAGGCACCGGCAAGGCGTCGCCGGATTCCCTCAAGGCCGCGATCGTGATGGCCGCGGAAATGGCGAAGCGGCGGTTTGGCGAGAGATAAGGATATTTTGAGGGAAGGGGCAGGGGCTTTTTCGTAGATTACCTATTATTTCATTAAGTTAAACCCCCTGCACCGGTGCGAATCGTGAGTAAGGTACTATTAAAACACATTTTGGCCGTAGTTATTGGCCTTGTACTATCATTTATCTTATTGGAGGGCCTGCTCAGGATCTTTCAACCCATCGAGTACCGGGTTAGAGGGAATAAAATCTGGTTACCGCAAGATAGAAAATATCAGATCACCAATGATAAAACCGACAAGCTGGACAAGATTGTCTATACCACCCGGAACCATATGGGGTTCAGGGGTGAGCCCCCTCCGAAAAACTTTGCTGAATATTTAACTATCATTGCTGTTGGTGGCAGCACGACGGCATGTGAGTTAATTTCTGACCACAAAACCTGGTGTGATATTTTAGCTGTCAAATTAAAAAGCAAATTTAAGTCATTATGGCTGAATAATGCCGGTCTGGATGGCCACTCAACTTATGGGCATATAGTTTTAATGGAAGATTATATAATAAGAATACGACCAAAGGTTGTGCTATTTCTTGTGGGTGCCAATGACATTGGCTTGGAGACCTCACGTATTTATGACAAAGAACAGCTTAAAAAACCATTTACCGGTTTAGTTGAACCGTTGTTTAATTACTTAGTCGACAAAAGTGAGGTGTTGAACTATAGCATCAACTTCTGCCGATTCTTTAAGGCCAAAAGGAGGGGGTTGATTCATACGTTGTGGAATTTTAACGAAGTAAATCAATCTGATATACCTACAGAGAAAGTTATCCCGATAATACTTGAGCATAAACAAAAATACCTTGCCCCATACGCAGAGCGGTTAAACAGACTTATGGATATTTGCCGGCTTAATTCAATAAAACCAGTACTAATTACTCAACCAACGGTCTTCGGTGATCTCGTTGACCAGACTACCGGAATAAACCTTGCCAGAGCAAACACACATAATTGGAATGGCAAAGTTTTATGGCAGATTTTAGAGCTTTACAATGATGTTGTGAGAAATATTGCAGCTCAACATCAAGTAGAGCTTATTGATTTGGCAAGAGAGATGCCAAAAATAACGGAATATTATTACGATACTTATCATTTTAGCAATACCGGATGCCAGAAGGTTGCTGAGATTATCTATCAAGATCTTTACCCATTATTGGATAATATGCAATTTCCCACCGGTAAACTCAGGCAAATGCAAGAGGATGTGCGGTAACCACGATCTTTCTGAGATCTATTCAATTCTCTGTTAAAGTAGTAAGAGTTGCGTCCAGCTTTGCCGCGGGTGGGTAGGTGGTGGATAAAGAGTCCCAGAAGAGGGGATTCAGATGCGGTGTTTGGGGAAGGGGGCGGGGGAATTATTTCCCCCGCCCCCTTCCCCAAACCCTAGATGTTGAAATAATAAGGCCGGGTAAAGACGAACTATCAGGTCCGCCTTCCCCGGCTGGCTTCTATGACTGAGGGACTTCGTTACTACAGCTTATTATTCTTTAAAGCACTTCCCGTTCCCGCACTTCCTTGATAACCCGCTCCACCAAGCGGGTTTCCTGCGCTATCTCCAGATCATAACGGGCTTGCAGGTTGAGCCAAAACTGGGGGCTCGTGTGAAAATACCTGGCCAGGCGCAAGGCGGTATCCACCGTGATGGCCCTCTGGCCCCGGACAATGTCATTGATTCTTTGCGCCGGGACGTTTAAATCGCGCCCCAGTTTGTTCTGGCTGATTTCCAGGGGTTTAAGATATTCCTCTAAGAGAATTTCGCCGGGGTGCACCGGGGGTAATTTCTGGCTCGTCATCATCTTGTCCTCATTAAAAATATTATAGCAAATATCAACCATTGTAGGAGCGCACCTGCGTATGCACCCTCAAGAAGGGCGGACACATAGGTCCGCCCCTACGCAAAAAGGCTGTATGTGGACCAGCTTTTCTACCTTAGGCAGTACTAAAAAGGGGCACGACGAGCCGTGCCCCTAAATTTTTATGC
>JAUSOZ010000024.1 GCA_030655955.1 Deltaproteobacteria bacterium | reverse complement strand
CCATAAGGCATTAAATCGGTCCAACTTTATCCCCTCTCCCAATGGGGGGAGAGGGTTTGGGTGTGGGGGAAGTAATCTTCTCGGACCCAAAAGTGTATCAGCGAATTTATGAATTATTGGACGACGTATAACGAGCCTCCTCCTTTGCAAACACCAATCCGGACACTGCTGCCTCAAGCCAGGATTTTACTCGTCAAGCTCAGTTCCTTCGGGGATGTGCTCCATGGGCTGCCCACCCTGGAGGCCCTGCGGGACGCCTACCCTCTCGCCCACATCACCTGGCTGGTGGAGGCCGCGTATGCGCCGTTGTTGTCCGGCCACCCGGCGCTTGACGAAGTCTGGGTAGCGCCCCGGCTGCGCCCCGCCGAGTTTTTCTCCGGGTCCAATCCGGCCACGTTGCGCCGGCTCGTGCAGCAGCTCCGCACCCGCCCCTTTGACCTGGTGGTGGATGTCCAGGGCCTGCTCAAGAGCGCCGTGTGGGTGGCCCTGGCCCGAAGTCCCCGCAAGGTGGGCTATGACCGGACCCGGGAGTTGAGTTACCTGGCCCTCACTGAGCGGGTGCCGCCGTTTGACCCCGAGGCCCACGCGGTCCGGCGCTACCTGAATCTGGCCCATTATCTGGGGGCCCCCCCTACCCTGCCCCGCTTCCGCCTGGGACTGGATGCGGCGGTGGATATTTCGGCGCTGATCCCGGGTGAGGCTGATCGGCCCCTGGTGGTGCTCCACCCCGGCGCCCGCTGGGCCTCCAAGCTCTGGCCCCCGGCGTCCTGGGCAAGCCTTTCGGAGTGGTTCCACGGGCACGGGTTCCAGGTGGCCGTCACCGGCAGTGCTGCCGACCGGGAATTGGTCGCGGCCATCACGGCTCATTGCCGGGGGCCATTACTCAATCTGGCTGGCCGCACCTCCCTGGCCCAACTTGCCGGCATCTTACGAAAAGCCCGGTTAGCCGTCACCACCGACACCGGGGCTATGCACCTGGCCGCAAGCCTGGGGACGCCGGTTACGGCCCTGTTCGGCCCCACGGCCCCCTGGCGCACCGGGCCTTTCGGCGACGGCCACCAGGTAGTGCGCCTGGGGCTTTCCTGCAGCCCCTGCTTTAAGCGCCAGTGCCCCACCCCCCGGTGCCTCAACGACCTCTCGCCGGAAATGGTTGAGGCCGCGTGTGAGAAAATCTTGTCTGTCCGGCCCATTAGCTGATAATATGCGGTAGGTTTGGGGAATTGCCCCGGCCTCAAGTGAGACAGTATATAAGCTATCCGGCGGTTGAAAACAGTTTATTCTGTCATCCTGAACGTAGTGAAGGATCTCAAGCCCGTAAGCCTATGAGATTCTTCGCGGCGCTCAGAATGACAAATGGGGGGTTGAGGAGTTTTTCATCCGTCCAATAAAGGACCGCACCCAATTTCGGAGGACTCATGTCCATCAGCAAGGAATTACTGGAAATCCTGGCCTGCCCCAAGTGCAAGGGGGACATCCGCCTGAACGAGAAGGGCGACGGCCTCATCTGTGACCAATGCCGCCTGATTTACGAAATCAAGGACGACATCCCCATCATGCTCATTGACGAGGCCAAACCTTTGAAGCAGTAGCCAGTAGTCAGTTGTCAGTTGCCAGAGGATGCAAAAAACTCACAACTGACATCTGGCTACTGACTACTGACTACTGACAACTGCTCCCATGCCTCGACTCTCTGTCATCGTCATCGCCCTGAACCAGGAGGCCAACATCGGCGAATGCCTCAAGTCGGTGAGCTTCGCCGACGAAATCGTGGTGGTGGACACGGGCAGCACCGACCGCACCGTGGAGTTGGCCCGGGCCTGCACTGACCGGGTTCTGACCACTGACTGGCAGGGTTTTGGCCGCACCAAGAACTATGCCCTGGACCAGGCCCGGGGCGATTGGGTCTTCAGCCTGGACACGGATGAGCGGGTGCCGCCGGCCTTGCAGGAGGAAATCATGGCGGTGGTCGCAGCCGGCGGCCCCCTGAACGGTTACCGGGTGGCCCGGAAAAATTATTTCTGCGGCCGCTGGATCAGGCATTTGGGCTGGTACCCCGATTACACCCTGCGCCTCTTCCGCCGGGGCCGGGGCCGCTTCCGGGACCGGGAGGTTCACGAGGAGGTGGTGGTGGCCGGGTCCGTGGGGACCTTGAAAACCCCTTTGGAACATTACAGTTATCGCTCGGTCAGCGAATACGTCGCCCGCATGGACCGGTACGCCCGCCTGGCGGCCCAGGAATTGGCCAAGGCGGGCCGTCGCCCCTTGCCGGGAGAACTTTTCTTCAGGCCTTTTTTCTCCTTTCTCCATCTCTATTTCATCCGGCGGGGGTTTCTGGAGGGCACGCCGGGATATACCCTGGCGGTGCTCATGAGCATGTACAAGTTTCTGAAATACTACTATCTCCGGGAGCTTACCCGGGGGAGGGACCTCGATGGCCATTGACCCCAGCGCCAAGATCGCCCCCGGGGTGGAACTGGCGCCCGACGTTGAGGTGGGGCCGGGTGTCATCATTGACGGCCCCAGCAGCATCGGCGCCGGCACCCGCATCCTGGCCCACGCCTACATCGGCCCCTACACCACCATCGGGGCGCACAACCTCATCGGCTTCGGGGCCATCGTGGGCTACGACCCCCAGGATTACGCCTTCACCGGGGAGGAGAGCTACACCATCATCGGCGACCACAACCGCATCCGGGAGTACGTCACCATCCACCGGGGGACCAAGCCCGGCAGCGCCACCCGGGTGGGCAACCACAATTTTCTCATGGCCTTGAGCCACATGGCCCACAACTCCTGTCTGGGGGATCACGTGGTGGTGGTCAACGGCGCCCTGGTGGGCGGCTACGTCGAGGTGGCGGACCGGGCCTTTATTTCGGCCAACTGTCTCCTGCACCAGTTCATCCGGGTGGGCACCCTGACCATCATGCGGGGCGGCTCCCGGGCCTCCCGGGACCTTCCGCCTTACGCCATCATCGACGATACCCACACGGTCAAAGGGGTCAATATCGTGGGGTTGAAGCGGGCCGGTTTGGCTACCCCCAACATTGCCGCCCTGCGCCAGGCCTTTCGACTGCTCTTCTTCCGCCGGGGCAACCTCAAGGCCGCCCTGGCGCGAGTGGAGCAGGAAGTGGACCTGACCCCGGAAGTGGCCCACCTCCTGGAATTCATCCGGGCCGCCAAACGGGGCGTGGCCATGGGTCCTAAAGATGCCGGCGATGCCGACTCCGAGTCGTAAACGCATCCTGGTGATCAAACTCAAGCAGCCGGGAGACGTCCTGGTGAGCACCCCGGTGATCGCCGCCCTGAAAGCGGCCTGGCCCGAGTGCCACCTGACCTATTTGGTCCCCAAGGGCACCGAGGACATGGTCTCCGGCCACCCGGGGCTGGACGGCCTCATGGTGGTGGACCGGCGGGGCTCCACCTGGGGGCAGATCTGGCGCTTCATCCGAGACCTCAGGCGGCAGCGCTTCGACCTGGTGCTGGAGCTCTCCGGCGGCGACCGGGGCGCCATCTATTCGTGGCTCACCGGGGCGAGGGAGCGGCTCGGCTTGGCCCACCAGCGGCAGCCCTTCTGGCAGCGCCATGGCGCCTTCACCCGGTTGTTGGACCGCCCGCCGGTGAAAATGCACCTGGTGGACCAAAACCTGGAGGCGGTTCGGGCCCTGGGTATCAAACCCGTAAACCCCCGGTTGCAGTTTTTTTGGGATGCGGCCGTGGAGCAGAAAGTAGGAGACCTGCTGGCATCCCTGGGCCTGGCCGAGAAGCCCTTCGTGGTGATGCATCCCGGGGCCGGCTGGCGCTTCAAGTGCTGGACTCCCGGCGGCTACGCCCGGGTGATCGAGTTTTTCCAGGATCAGTGGGACCTGCCCACGGTGCTCACCGGGACCCGGGCGGCGCATGAGCAGGAGCTGCTGGCCGCGGTGCATCGGGAGTGCCGGGCCGCGCCCCTGGATCTGGCCGGCCGCCTGAGCCTGAAGGAGTTGGGAGCCCTCATCAGTAAAGCCCGCCTGTTCTTCGGGATGGACAGCGCCCCCATGCACCTGGCCGCGGCGGTGAACACCCCGGCGGTGGCGCTCTTCGGCCCCAGCGGGGTCTTCAACTGGGGCCCCTGGGGCGAGGGCCACCTGGTGATCCAAAAAGACTGGGATTGCGTCCCCTGCGGTAAAGACGGCTGTGAGGGCGGCAAGGTGAGCCGCTGCCTGGTTGAACTGACCCCGGCGGAAGTTGTGGCCGCCATGGAGGAACATTTTGGCGGACTGGCGGATAAGGTGCAAAAGACCCATTAATTCTGCAGAACCGGCGGCGAGGCGGCATCCCCTGTGGTGTTGTCCTCATCCACCATGAATCGGCAATAAGACCGCCGGGACGTAGGGGCGGGTTTCAAACCCGCCCCTACGAGCCCGCAGAATGACCCTTTTAACGCTCTGATTAATAGCCTATTGTGGCGTTCCAAAATTATTGCGGTATTAAGGACCAAGAATTAGCTCCCCCCTTTTCTAAAGGGGGCAGGGGGGATTATAATTAACTCCCTGATAATCCCCCTAAATCCCCCTTTAGAAAAGGGGGACTTGAACCCGTCGTCCTTACACCCCCCCTTTGGAAAAGGGGGGACAGGGGGGATGTTTCATTTCCGGGGGTGAGCCGTCATTGGCTTATGGCCGTTTAGCCTGCGCCCGCACCGGCGAGCCCCCTGTGCCACCACTAGATAATCCATGAAGATTGCTCTGCTGCGACAGCGGGTGACGGCCCTGGGTGGGGCCGAGACCACCCTGAGTTACCTGGTCCGGGGCCTGGCCGCGGCCGGGCACGAGGTGTCGGTGTACGGTACCGAACCTGCGGCCACGGCCCAGGCGGCGCTGGGGCCGGGCGCGGCCTACGTGCGGGTGCCGGTCTGGGGAGGAAAGACACTCCGGCTCCTAACTTTTGCCCTGAACAGCCGCCGCCTCATCCAAAAAGCCGGCCCCCAGGTGGGCTTCAGCCTGGAGCGGGTGCCGGGTCTTTCGGTCTACCGTGCCGGGGACGGTTGCCACCGGGAATGGTTGGCCCGCCGCGCCCCCTACCTCTCCTCCCCGGCCCGGGCCGCCCAGAATTTCAGCCTCTTTCACCAGGTGATGCTCATCATCGAGCGGCGGCTCTTCGCCTCTCCGGAACTGCGGCGGGTGATCGCCAACTCCCGGCAGGTGCGGGAAGAAATCATCCGGCTCTATGGGGTGGACCCGGCCCGCCTCCGGGTTATTTATAATGGCCTGGACCGGCAGCGCTTTCACCCCCTGGACCCCAACGCCGCCGCGGCTCTCCGCCAACGCCTGGGGGCGCCGCAGGACAGCCCCGTGGTCCTTTTTGTCGGTTCGGGCTTTGAAAGGAAAGGTTTGCCTTATCTTTTGCAGGCCTTTGGCAGTCTAAAGGATAAGGCCAGTCACTTATGGGTGGTGGGCAAAGGGAATGTGCCGCTTTACCGCCAGGCTGCCATAGGATTGGGGGTGGCTGACCGGGTCAAGTTCTGGGGGCCGGTGACCGAGACCGCGCCGTTTTATCAGGCCGCCACGGTACTGGCCCTGCCCACCCTCTATGACCCGTGCAGCAATGTGGTGTTGGAGGCTCTGGGCTGCGGCATGCCTGCGGTCACCACCGCCGCGAACGGGGCGGCGGAATTCATCACTCCCGGGGCCAACGGCGCCGTAATCCCGCAACCAGGCGACATCGCCGGCCTCACGGAGGCCCTGACCACGTTCCTTACCCGGGACCAAGACCCCCAGGTGCGCCAGGCTGCAACCCAGGCGGTGGCCGAACTCAGCTGGGAGAGCACAGTGGCCCAAACCCTGGAGGTGTTGGCCGAGGCAGGGTCGTAGGGTGCGTCCTACGCACCGGTACAGGTTTATGTTAGCTTCTTAAAGTTCTTCAGGGGACTTCGGCCCACCCGTAAATTATGAAAAGTCTGGTAAGGCGGGCGTCTTCGCTCGCCACTCAACTTGATTGATGGTGCGTAGGACGCACCCTACGAAAGACTTTTGGGGACAGCGCCCGCCAACCGGATGATGCCTTTAACCAGCCGCGGTTTGGCTGCAAGCTGACTGCTGAAAGCTGATAGCTCCTATGCGTGCTCTTTATTTTGACGGACAACCGGCGATCAAAGAGTTGCCCCGGCCCGAACCCGGCCCCGGCGAAGTCCTGGTGCGCGTCCATCTGGCCGGCATCTGCCGCACCGACCTGGAGGTCCTGAAGGGCTACCACGGCTTTACGGGGATCATGGGCCACGAGTTCGTGGGCGAGGTGGCTGCGCCCGCGGACTCCCCCTGGCTGGGGCAGCGGGTGGCCGGCGAGATCACCATTGGCTGCGGGGTGTGCGACCTCTGCCGCCGGGGCCTGGCCGGGCACTGCCGGCAGCGGCAGGTGTTGGGGCTCAAGGACCACGACGGCGCCTTTGCCTCATACCTCAGTCTGCCCGCGGCCAACCTCCATGCCGTGGACCCGGAAGTCCCCAATGTTTTTGCGGTGTTCACCGAACCCCTGGCTGCAGCCCTCCGAGTCCTGGAAGCGGCGCCGGTGTCGCCCGCAGCCCGGGTCCTGGTGGTGGGCGACGGTTCCCTGGGATTGCAGATCTCCTGGGTCCTGGCCTTAAGCGGCGCCGAAGTCCACCTGGCGGGGCACCACCCGGAGCACCTGGCCCTGGCCCGGCCCCGGGGAGTCGCCACGTTCCTGTCTGCGGATCTCCCCGCCGGGTACTATGACATCGTGGTGGAAGCCAGCGGCAGCCCCTCGGGTCTGGAGTTGGCCCTCACGCGGGTCCGGCCCCGGGGCACGGTGGTCATGAAGAGCACCTATGTGGGCCGGTATCCCCTGGACCCGGCGGTCCTGGTGGTCCCCGAGGTCAGTCTGGTGGGGTGCCGCTGCGGGCCCTTTGCCGGCGCCCTGCGACTCCTTAAGGACGGGCGGGTTGATCCCCGGCCCCTCATCCACCGCACCTTCCCCCTGGCCCGGGGCCTGGAGGCCCTGGCCTGGGCCCAGCGCCCCGGGGTGCTGAAGGTCTTGATCGATTGCCGGGAGACGGACTCAGACTGATGGTTTCGGAGGCAGGGCAGATCTTTTCTTCCCCGGATGGCAGGCGAGTGACAAGATAATATAGTATAATAAAATAAGCTGGTTATACCGGAACATCGGGAATCCTTGTCTGAAAGGTAAGCAGTACGAGCCCAGCATGCATCAGTATCTGGAATATGAAGTCAAGCCCGGGAGCAACGTGCCCCAGGGCCTGCCCCGGCAGCGTCTACCGGTGCTCTCCCCCATCTGGCGGGGTCCGGCCCTGACCCTTGAGTATCCCGATGGGGGGGTCCGCACCCTGGTGGGCTGGTCGGGTTCCGCCCCCGGTTACCCGTGCGACCTTAAGGTCTTCTGGACCCGGCATGAGCTCACGGCCCCGGCCGTGGCGCTCGCCATCGGCGGTGATGCCGGAGTGCGGCATTTCGGGCCTGGTGGCACCGAAGAATTCGCCCAAGGGTTGCCGTTCATGGCCCTGGCCGCCAGCATGATCCCGGCGGAGGTCCTTGACGTCATCGGCCCGGCCCCGGAATCTGAACCGACGCCCCCGCTGCTCCTGATCTAGCGGGCGGGGCGGCAGGACGAATCGATAGGGCGCGTTTCAGGCGCCACTTTATGGTGCGTAAAACGCACCCTACATTTTTGCTTTTAGGTGCTCAGATTAAATAAGATAAAGCAACTTACTGGAGAACCCTCATGCATCTTAATTTAAGACCATTCGGGCTGACTTTGGGTTTGGCGGCGCTCCTGCTGCTTGCCACCTGCCCGCCGGCCCCGCACCCGGCCTTGGGCGCCACCGCCTTGGGGCTGCAAGATGACTTTATCCGGGTAGCCGAACAGGTGATGCCATCGGTGGTGAGCCTCAAGGCTATCCGGGTGGTGACGGTGCAGCCTTACGGCCCCCCGGACGATTTCTTCCGGGGCACACCTTTTGAGGGCATGTTCCGGGAGATGGGTGGCCAGCCCATCCGAAAGCGCATGGTGGGGCAGGGCTCCGGCGTCATCATCGACCCCCGGGGCTACATCCTCACCAATAACCACGTGGTGGCCGGGTCCCAGCAGCTCCAGGTGCACCTGAATGACGGCCGGGAAGTGACCGGCCGGCTGGTGGGCGCCGACCCCCGGTTTGACATTGCCCTGGTCCAGGTGCCGACAACGGGCCTGAGAGCTGCAAGGCTGGGAGATTCCAAGCAGATTAAGGTGGGCCAGTGGGCCATCGCCATCGGCAGCCCCTTCGGGCTGGAAAAAACTATGACCGTGGGCATCATCAGCGCCACCGGCCGCCGGGGCCTGGGCCGGGGGACTTACGGCGACTTTATCCAGACCGACGCCTCCATCAACCCCGGCAACAGCGGCGGGCCTTTGCTGGACATCAACGGCCAGGTGGTGGGCATCAACTCCATGATCTCGGCCCAGGGCCAGGGCATCGGCTTCGCCATCCCCATCAATCTCGCCCGGCAGATCATCGCCCCCTGGATGAAGTGAACCGTGACCCCGGAAGAACGGACCGCTCAACTTGAGGGCTATTTCCGTCAGGTGAGGGACATCATTGAGGCCGAGGATTTTTGGGAGCGGGTGCCGGAACGGGCCCGGGAATTCTCCCCGGAAAACCTCGAGGGCCTGGTGAAGTTCGCCTATTTCGGGGGATTCATTGACATGGCCGGGGTGCGCCGGCTCCTGATGGTGGACAAACCGACAGCGCGCCACCTGCTGGTCAAGTGGTACGAAGAGGTCCGGGAGCAGGGCTGCTGGCTTTGCTAACCGGTCAGTCCTGGCGCATCGCTACGGCGTTCAGGACGAGAACAGGTCATGGCGAAATCTACTGCCAAACCAGCGTGGACCGGCGTGGGCCCTCTCCCCTTTCTGCGCCCTGGGATAAAACAAAATCCGCAGGCCTGTGACCGAGCCCCCAGCGAGGGACTAAACTTGCGGGTGGGCGAGTAGGAACAGGGAAAATTACTCCCATTTGCTGGCGCCGCTTCGGTTTGGAAGGAAGGCTCGCTGCGGCCAGGAGCGCCATAAGCACGAAGCCAAAAATAGTTCCCAGGAAAATACCGGCGATAAATAGAAGGAAGGCCATGGCAGTGACTCCTTGTCTTTTAGACTCCATGGATGCGATGGGTGCTGGTGGCCCGGAACCTCATACTGGCCTAACCCTGACCCCCAGCTTATATCCTAAATTATATATAGCCATGAACTCGTCCATAGTAAATCCGCCAAAGTACCTAATTTCGGATAGGTAAAAATACTTACGGGGTTTCTATCAAAAACAACCTTTTGGATAAAAGAAAATGGGTTTATGGCCTTGGCGCCGCCGGCGCTGCCTTTCATTCCAGGCTTGACATACTCTTGCCGGAATTGCCATGGTCCCGTGCTTACCGGCCTTCGATGAGCCTATTTCCGGTTCCCCGGCAGGAGGTGGGAGACTTGGCGTGCAATGCGCCCTTCCGCCCTGCACCAGCCTCGGAGCCTCGGTCCCCGACCCCGACCCGCGGCCTTTTTTAATGAACTTCCTTTCAAAAGATAGTAAATAAATTCTGGATTTGGGCATATAATATTGTCATAGACAGGCATCGACCAAGGAGAGCGCCATGCAAGAATATGTCATCCACCCCCTGGTGGTGGGGGCCAATGAAACGGATCAGGGCGTCATGACCTATCTTAAGGGCTACGGCAAGCGGATCTGGATCCCCATTTACGTGTTTTACCTGGAGGGGGGGCCGGAGAAGATCCTGGTGGACACCGGCCTGGAGCAGTTCATGGTACCCCCGGAGGTGGAAGAGCAATACGGCCTGAAGATCCAGGAGTTCGAAGAGGCCCTGGACACCTTCGGCCTCAAGCCGGAAGACATCGACATTATCATCCACACCCACCTGCACAACGATCACTGCGAAAACGACTACAAGTGTACCAACGCCCGGGTCTACGTGCAGAAGAAGGAATACGAGTTTTTTAAAGCGCCCCACCCGGTGGATCACCGCTACTTCCCCGACCTTTTGGATGACGTGGAGGTGGTGCAGGTGGACGGCGATGCCCAGATCGTGGACGGCATCCGGGTGCTCCTCACCCCCGGGCACACGGTGGGGGGCCAGTCCGTGGTGGTCAACACCCGGGCCGGCCAGGCGGTGATCACCGGTTTTTGCTGCAACGAAGTCAACTTCCCGGCCTCGGGGCCGCCCATTCCTTCGGGGGTCCACATCAATGTCATCGACGCTTATGAGAGCGCCCGGCGGGTCAAAGAGGTGGCGGACATCCTCATCCCCCTGCACGACCTGGCCATCGGCCGGCAGAGGAACATTCCCGCCTGAGGCGGGAGGCACCGCACCGCCGCGGCGCCGGCTTACCGCAGTTGTACCGGCAATTCCCTGGCTCTCTTATCGGCATTTACGGTGATTCGGATAATTCGGCACCCGGTATTAAGGGAAGGGACCCTCAGCAACCCGGCCTTGACCACCACACCGAGGAGATTTTGCGATGCGGCGTTTGCTCCTGCTCTTAACAATATTGGCGCTGGTAGCGGCCCCTGAGGCCTTCGGGGCCCAGG
Organism: Deltaproteobacteria bacterium; assembly: GCA_030655955.1. Classification (GTDB taxonomy): domain Bacteria; phylum Desulfobacterota; class Desulfobaccia; order Desulfobaccales; family 0-14-0-80-60-11; genus 0-14-0-80-60-11. The sequence goes on along the minus strand of JAUSOZ010000024.1, from coordinate 2,912 downwards.
ACATTCGCATCAATCCGGTGCCGCCCGGCGTCAAACCACAGTGGACCCGGGTCCCCGGGGCACCCCAGGTCTCCTGGGCCCCCAACCTCCCCACCGACGTTTTCCGCTATGGCGGCAAATATTATTTTTTCTGGGCCAACTACTTTTATCAGGGCGCGGCCCCTGAAGGACCCTGGAAGTCGGTGAAGAAGGTGCCCGAGGTGTTTTATCAGGTCGATCCGGCCTATTTCAAGACCGTGAAACCAGCCGGGGAGACGCCGGCGGCCCCCGCCGGGTCAACGCCAACCCCCAAGGCGAAAACCATCGACATCCCGCCCACCGCACCGCCGGCCCAGGCCCCGCCGGAGCTTGCGCCCCAGACCCCGTCTGCCCCGGCGGGAGGCACCGCCAAGCCGCCCAAGGTAATGTAAGGGGAGCGGTTAGCAGTCAGGGGGCAGTGGAAAATAATCAACCCCTACGGTCATTCTGATACCAACGAGCCATCAATAGACTATTTTTTGTCATTCTGAGCCTGGCGAAGAATCTCTCTTTTAAAGCCGCCGAGATTCGTAACGAAGCGGCGCTCCGTTCAGAATAACATGAATATTAAGAGGTTTTTGACTGCAACTTCGTATGAGATAGCGACCCTGACCCCCAACCCCCTGACCCCTAAATCTCGAACCTGGCGGCAATGGGGATGCGTCGTCCCATGCCAAAGGCCTTGGAGGTGATCTTCAGGCCCGGGGCCGCCTGGCGCCGTTTGTACTCATTTTTGTCGATGGTGCGGATCACCCACTGCACGGTTTCAGGCTCAAACCCCAGCTTGACGATGTCTTCGTAGGCGCAGCCCTCGGTGAGGTAATAATTCATGATCCGGTCCAGGAGGTCATACGGCGGCAGGGTGTCCTGGTCCGTCTGGTCCGGACGCAGTTCCGCCGAGGGGGCCTTGCTGATGATTTGCGCCGGGATGATCTCCCGGTCCCGGTTGAGGTAGGCGGCCAGTTCATAGACCATGGTCTTGGGCACGTCGGCCAGGACCCCGAGCCCCCCGCTCATGTCCCCATACAGGGTACAGTAGCCCACCGCCAGCTCGCTCTTGTTCCCGGTGGACAGGACCATGTGGCCGAATTTGTTGGAGATGGCCATGAGGATGTTGCCCCGGATGCGGGCCTGGATATTTTCCAGGGTGAGCTCGATCTCCCCCAGGTTAAGGGGCCCCGCTAAGGCCTTGCGGTAGCTCTCGTAAATGGGGCTAATGGGAATGAGCCTGGTTTCCACCCCCAGGTTGCGGGCCAGGACGAGGGAGTCGTCGATGCTGTCCCGGCAGGTGTAGGGCGAGGGCATCAAGACCCCCAAAACGTTTTCCCGGCCCAGGGCGGCGACGGCCAGGCAGCAGGTAACCGCGGAATCCACCCCGCCGGACAGCCCCATGACGGCTTGCTTGAAGCCGCACTTGCCCAGGTAATCCCTCAGGCCCAGGACCAGGGCCTCGTACACCGTGGCGATATGCTCCTGGGGCCGGTACCGGCCCGGTTCGCCAGCCTGCGCCAGGTCCACTGTGACCACCGCTTCGGCAAATCCCGGCAGCACCGCGATGACCTCCCCCATCCGGTCCAGGACCTGGCTGCGGCCATCAAAGATGAGTTCATCGTTTCCGCCCACCTGGTTCACATAGACCAGGGGAATGCCGTATTTCCGGGCGTGGGACTGGAACAGCCGGTGGCGCACTTCCTCTTTGCCCACCTGGAAGGGCGAAGCGGAAATATTGATGAGCACCGTGGCGCCGCGCTGGGCCTGGGTCTGGATGGGGTCCAAGGGATAGAGGCGCCGGAACCACAGCTCCGGATCGTACCAGGCGTCTTCGCAGATGGAAATCCCCAGGATCTCGTCTTTAAAGGGGAGGACCATTACCTCCCCGGCGGGATCGAAGTGCCGGGTCTCGTCGAAGACGTCGTAGGTGGGCAAAAGCGATTTGGCCTGGCGCAGCCGCACCTGTCCCTGGTGGATCAACAGCGCACAGTTGCACAGGCCTTTGCCGGTGTCCCGGCCGGTGGGCTGCGGCGCCCCCACCAGAATCCCGGTGGCAGGATACCGGGCCGACAGGTCCACCAGGTGTTCCACGGCCTCCTGGACCTGGCGCATGAGACCCGGTTTCTCTAAAAGGTCCCGGGGCGGATAGCCCACCAGAAAAAGCTCGGAGAAGACCACCAGGTCGGAGGTTTGAGGCTCGGCCGCCAGGGTGGCGGCAATTTTTTGCAGATTGCCGCGCACGTCCCCCACCACGGGATTGAGTTGGGCCAGGGTGATCTTCATGGATTTGGATGATCGCTTATGGCGTTCGCCATAAATTCATTCCACTGGCTGATTTTTAAATCCCCCTAAATCCCCCTTTTCCAAAGGGGGACTTCTAAAGCAATTCCTTGTAGTTCCCCCCCTTTGACAAAGGGGGGTTAGGGGGGATTTTGGTTTTTTCAGCATGTGCCATAAAGGAAAACCCTTTTGGCATTCGCTCTTAAGTCAGGCGTCATGGTGTTGCATCGTCAAAGTATATCGCCACGCGCCGGCCGTCAATCGCTAATTTGGCCGGACAGTCACTCATGGGCCTTCGGACTACCCGCAAAGCCTGAAAAGGTGGTAGGGCGGGCGTCCTCGCCCGCAAGGCGGTCCGCACAGGCTGGAAGCCTGTGCCACCGGGAGACTACTCGGACCAGCGCGAATAATGAGGCTGGCGGGCAGTGCCCGCCCTACAGGTATAGCAATTGCCAAAAGTTTTTTCCGCTCAGGGAAGCCTTATAATCCCCCCTGCCCCCCTTAAAAAAAGGGGGGAAATTACAAGGAATTGCAGGGAAAGTCCCCCTGTGGCAAAGGGGGATTTAGGGGGATTTGAGAACCTCCAAGGGGAAAGAATTTATGGCAACCGCTATAAAGCCTGC
>JAUSOZ010000222.1 GCA_030655955.1 Deltaproteobacteria bacterium | reverse complement strand
CAGCCGCTTGTTCGTGGAACACTTTTTTCTTCTGGGTATCCTGGCCTGGGGCTTCTGGCTCTTGCGCCGCCCCTACCTTACCCGGCTCTTGCCGCAGCTGCCGGCCCCCACCTACCTGCACCAGCCTATGGTGAGCCTGTTTTTGCGGGGCCTGCTGCTGTTTCTGTTGGGGATCATTATCCTATCCGACCTGTTGGGATTCCAGAACCTGTCCATGTACCTAGCCCAGGCGGCTGTTTGGACCCTGCTGGCCTCGGTGATTCTGTGGTTCCTGTGGTTGATAGGGGAGACCATCATCGTTCACCTCTTGCATCCGGAAGGCGGCCGGGCGGCGTATTTCTATCCGGAACGGGCCGAGCTGATCCAAAAGATCTATGTCTTTAGCCGCTGGGCCTTAGGCATTGTCCTGGGGGTGGCCGTGGTCCTGTGGTCCCTCAACGCCTGGGGGATCACCCCGCGCCAAGTGGCCTGGGCCTTTAACTGGACGACCTGGGGACCCAACCTGGGACCGGTGCGGCTGACCACCTTGAACGTCGGAGGCACCATTCTGGCTATATATGTGGGGTTCTTCCTGTCCCGGCTGGTGCGTGGATTGATGCTTGTCCGCATCTTCCCCCGCACCGCCCTGGACACCGGGGTGCAGTACACCATCACCACTATCATGCATTACGTCATCCTGATCCTGGCAGGCTTAGTCGCCCTGAATATCCTGGGATTTCAGCTGGGCAACCTGGCCCTGGTAGCGGGGGCCCTGGGAGTGGGGATCGGCTTCGGCCTCCAGAATATCGTCAACAATTTTATCAGCGGCCTCATCCTTTTGTTTGAAAGACCCATCAAGGTGGGTGACATGCTGGTGATCGACGGCCAGTGGGGCCTGGTGAAGGAGATCCGGGTGAGGAGCACCATCTTCGAGACCTTCGACAAATATGTCCTGATTATCCCCAACTCGGAACTGGTATCCAACAAGGTCACCAACTGGACCCATTATGGGGTGGGCATTAACCGCCTTACCCTAAAGGTGGGGGTCGCCTACGGTTCGGATGTACGCCAGGTGACGCAACTGCTCACCGAGGTTTGCCAGGCCAACGACCGGGTGGTGGAAGTGCCGCCGCCCCAGGTCTATTTCGAGGCCTACGGCGACAGTTCCCTGAACTTCAACGTCTGGGTGTTCGTGAGAATCCCCAGCGACCGCATCCCCGCCACCCATGAGCTGAACAGCGCCATTTTTGAGGCCTTTAACGCCAATGGCATTGAAATCCCCTTCCCCCAGCGGGACCTCCACATCAAGGAGTGGCCGGAAGCGTTGGTGAAAAAGACCGAAGCTTAGGTGGGCCAGGAGCGTTCAGGGCATTCGCACCTGGGGCCTTGGTCCAGCCGAAAAACATGCAAAGATTAGTGGGGCGGGCCTCCGTGCCCGCCGCCTTTGGTGGCACAGGCTTCCAGCCTGTGATTCACACCGGCAAGATGCCGGTGCCACCAAGAACTTTTTCTTCTCGTTCCCAAGCTCCTGCTTGGGAACGCCTAATTTCAGCCCAAGCTTCGCTTGGGCACCATATAATTTATGGAGGAGAATTTTATTCCCCAAACCCTTTTCCCCTTTTCGCCTTTCCCCTTTTCCCCCCTTTTTAAAACCGCCCCCCCAGCCCCCCGGCGTAGCCGGTGAGTTCGGCGTAGCCTGCGCCTGCCACCGGGGCGCCGTTTTTATCCCCCTCAATCTTGACCTGGCCTTCCCAATAGGTCACCTTCGCCGGGGTCTGGGACCGAATCTCCTGGTCGGGCACCGTCGGGGTGAGACTCAGGCGATAGCCAGCCCCGGGGATAGTGATCTCCCAACCGGCCGGGTATGTGGCCTGAGTATGCGGCGAGGTCCAGGCGCCGGTGGGCTTGACCGTAAAGTCGGTCAGGTTCAGGTGCCGAACGCGGCCGGAGGGCTCGATGAGGCTGCCCGAGGAGGCCGGGTCCACCGAGCCGTCCTTATGGCGCAAAAGGTAAAGCATCACCTCGCAGCCGTCGGCCAGCTGCAGGCTGAACCAGTCCCAGCCCGCCAGATTCGTGGCCATGGCGCTGCTAAAAAACTCGTGGTCCATCCAGCTGGTACCGGTTACCGGCAGCCGGCGGCCGTTCACGTTGATGGTCCCCCGGGTGCTCAGCCGGGGCAGGGAATAGTAATAACTGGCGGCGCCAGACGTTCCCGACTTGCGGCTGTAGCCGCCCTGACCGTGCAGGGCCGGGGGTTTCAGGGGTTTGAGCCCCAGGTCCAGCCCCAGGCCGCGGTCTTGAGCCAGCAGGTGAAATTCTTCCCCCTGGAGTTCCGCCCGCCAGTCGTCAATCCACACCTTCATGGTCCCTGCCGCGGCCCCGGATAAACCCAGGGCCCCCCGGCCAGCCTTGTCCCGGAAGAAAAAGGTGCGCCGGGCCGCGTCCGTCAGGGCCAGGTGGGCGAAGTAGACAGTATGCATCGACCAGGCCGAACGGGCCTGGAGGTCGGGCTTTCGTAAGGCCACCCGAAAGAAGGTAAGTTGATACCCGAAGGACTCCCCGGAGGCAGCCTTTAAGTGCCCCACGTAATACCACCACTCGGTCTTGAACTCCGGGTGGGCCCCGTGGTCCCGGGGGAACGACCAGACCCGGCCCGGCCGGGGCGTCTCAAAGCCCTCCCCGGCCCAGGCCCCGCCAGCCAGGAGCACCGCCAGCACGAGCCCCAGGGCGAGTTTGCCGACGACCATATCAGGGTGACGATTCATAAATAAGATGGTTCTTCTCTTAAGGGAAAAAGCCTCGATAAAGGCCAGTATTTTACCCCCCTTTTTTAAAGGGGGGCAGGTGGGGATTAGATAACCGTTGGATAATCCCCCCAAATCCCCCTTTAGGAAAGGGGGACTTAAAACCCCCGTTCCCAACCTTCAATTGGTTGAGAAAAAATATTTGCGGCCTGAGACAGGTTTTGCAATAGGTTCCATGGTGCCGGGTCGGAAACCCGTTAATCCGTATACTTGCCGGCGTAGACCTGGGCCATGACCCAACGGCCGCTCACCCTCGCCGGAATGATGCGGCGCTCGTATTCCTCCCCCTCGAAGTCATCCAGCTCGGGGATAATCCGGGGCAGGTCGGCGGACGAAAAGAGCCAGGCCGGGTGTTCCGGCCCCTGGGGGTCATAGCGAAAGGATTTGAAGCCCAGGTAGGTGCCCATCCGGCCCCGGATGCGGCAGGGGTACCATTCCCCCACCAGGCCCGCCATCATAAAGGCGTTGACCCCGCCCGGGGCCAGGCTGCCGTAAACAATTAATCTGGTTTCGGGGTTGTCGGTCATCGCGTGCAGTTAGTGGCACCGGCGTCTCGCCGGTGTTTGGTGTCGGGTGGCCCGGCGCATCGTTAATGGCGGGCAATGTCCGCCCTACATTACTCAAGTCGCCATTAGACCGGTGGCACAGGCGTCTCGCCTGTGCAGGCGCAGGGTGCGCCCTGCGCACCGAATATGGCGGGCCCTCCCCACCCGACATTTCTGAAACCTAAAATCTCGGACAACCAAGTCCCCCTTTCTTAAAGGGGGATTTAGGTGGATTTTTAGGCGCTTATATAAAATCCCCCCTGCCCCCTTTAGAAAAGGGGGGTAAAAATGCCTTACCTGATCGCCTCACCGCCGCCGCCCTAATCGGTTGCGCAGGGCCAGGAGAAACAGGGCCGCCCCATTAACCCCCCTCACCGCTCCAAAATCACCACGGCCAGGGCGCGCCCGTCTTCGTCGGTGAGGGTGAGGTGCATGCCGGTAATGCCGTTCTCGGCGCAGAGGGCCGCGGCCCGGCCGCTGACGAAAATTTCGGGCTTGCCCAGGGGGTTGGGGATCACCTCCACCTCCCGCCAGCGGATGCCGTCTTTCCGCAGGCCCACCCCCAGGGCCTTGGAGAAGGCTTCTTTGGCCGCGAAGCGCATGGCGAAGCCCGCCGCGGCCCAGGACTTGCCCCGGCAGTAGGCGATCTCGCGCTCCGTGAAGACCCGGGCGCAAAAGCGGTCGCCATAGCGCCCCAGGACCCGCTCGATCCGGGCCACCTTCACCAGGTCCACGCCGATGCCGTAGATCATGGCAGGTTCGGTGTTCTGGTTTTTGGGTTCTGGGCCATAAGAAACTTTAACTCTGAACCAAAGGCATGGTCGTAAAGTCCCCCGTCTTTCAAGGGGGATTTAAGGGATTATGGGGAGTTATTCATAATCCCTCCTGGCCCCCCTTTAAGAAAGGGGGGGAAATAACACAGAAAATCCACGTAGGGCTATAAGGATAAGGATATTCCCGACCCCACTTCTTGCCGTTTACTTATTTTTTTTTGGGCGGCGCCGGCGCCTCCGTTTTGCACATGGTACCGGACTCGCTGCAGGCGGGGCATTTCTTGGGTTTGCAGCGCGTGTCTACTTTATTGCCGCATTTTTCGCAGGTAAAGACGGCCATGGGGTACCTCCAGATCAGTTTGAACCATCTTGTAGGGCCGCGCCAAGGGCGAGGGGCTCGACGCCCTCTCCGGCCATGCGGCCCTGGTGGCCATATAATAATGAATAATACCTGGTTTCGGCAAGAAATGTTTAAGGGCACGGCAGGCCGTGCCCTTAGGTGAAAAAATTCCGGGTTCAGGGAGTTCAGGCGTCCACAGGCTGGAAGCCTGTGCCACTTACAAAAAAGCCCCTGGCCCCCTACCCTCCCCATCAAACTCCCCTGCCCCACCTCTTATACTAATGGGCGATCAATAAACTATTTTTGTCATTCTGAGTGCAGCGAAGAATCTCTCCTCAGAAGCCACCGAGATTCTTCACTCCGCGGCGCTGCGTTCAGAATGACATGAATTTTCATTGCTTTTTGACCGCTACTCGGTATTACGGGATTGGGGGTGGGGGTTTGGGGCCATGCGTCCACAGGCTGGAAGCCTGTGCTACTTGCAAAAACCACTGGCCCCCTACCCTCTCCCTGCAAACTCCCCGGTCCCTCCCTCTATGAGATTGGGGGTGGGGGTTTGGGGGAGGGGGTAAGGGCTTTTTGTCCTTAGCCCCTTCCCCCAACCTGTCAGTTTTTACCTCCGTGCGGGAAGGCGATTTCCATGGCCTGGTCCAGGCGCTCCACCGGGTGGAAGATGAGCTTGCCCCGGATGGACTCGGGGATCTCCTCCAGGTCCACGGTGTTCTGGGCCGGGATGATGACCTCCTGGATGCCGGCCCGGTGCGCCGCCAGGACCTTGTTCTTGATGCCGCCCACGGGCAGGACGTGGCCACGAAGGGTGATCTCCCCGGTCATGGCCAGCCCCTTTTTCACCGGGCGCCCGGACAGAAGCGACACCAGGGCGCAGAGCATGGCCACCCCGGCGGAGGGGCCGTCTTTGGGGATGGCGCCGGCGGGCACGTGGATGTGGAGGTCGGATTTTTCAAAGAAATCCTCCTCGATCTCCAGGAAGGGGGCCCGGGCCCGGATGTAGGAGAGCGCGGCGCTGGCCGACTCTTTCATGATGTCCCCCAACTGGCCGGTGAGTTTCAAGTTGCCCTTACCCGGCATGCGCAGGGCCTCGATGAAGAGGATGTCGCCGCCGGCGGGGGTCCAGGCCAGACCCGTGGCCACCCCGGGCTCGGGGTTGTCAAGGGCCGCTTCCCGGAAAAAGCGGGGCGGTCCCAGGTACAGGGCCACGTCAGCCTCGGCGAGCTTAACCTGCTGGCGGCCGCCTTCGGCCACTTCCCGGGCCACGCCGCGGCACAGCGCCGCGATCTCCCGTTCCAGGTTCCGGAGGCCCGCCTCCCGGGTGTAGGAACTGATGACCCGGCGGACGGCCTCGGGCGCCACCTCCATCTGCTCGGTGGTCAGACCGTGGGCCTCCAACTGCCGGGGCAGAAGGTGGCTGAAGGCGATCTCCAGCTTCTCCTCCTCGGTGTAGCCGGTGAGTTCCATGACCTCCATGCGGTCCCGCAGCGCCGGCGGGATGGGGTCCAGGAGGTTGGCGGTGGTGATGAACATGACCTTGGAGAGGTCAAAGTCCACCTCCAGGTAATGGTCCGAGAAGGTGGAGTTCTGCTCCGGGTCCAGGACCTCCAGGAGGGCCGAGGAGGGGTCGCCCCGAAAGTCGGCGCCGATCTTGTCCACTTCGTCCAGGATAAACACCGGGTTATTGGACCCGGCCCGGCGCATGGACTGGATGATGCGGCCGGGCATTGCCCCCACGTAGGTGCGGCGGTGACCCCGGATCTCGGCTTCGTCCCGCACCCCGCCCAGGGAGAGGCGCACGAACTTGCGGCCCAGGGCCCGGGCGATGGAGCGGCCCAGGGAGGTCTTGCCGGTGCCCGGCGGCCCCACAAAGCACAGGATGGGCCCCTTCATGTCGGGTTTGAGTTTGCGCACCGCCAGGTATTCCAGGATGCGCTTCTTCACCTTTTCCAGGTTGTAGTGGTCCTCGTCCAGGATTTCCCGGGCCTGGTGCAGATCCATATTGTCTTCGGTGGTGGTGCTCCAGGGCAGCTCAATGAGCCATTCCAGGAAATTGCGGATGACCTGGTGATCCGGCGAGTGGGGCGGAGTCCGCTTGAGGCGTTTCAGTTCCCGTTCCGCCTCCTTCATGGCGTGGGGCGGCAGTTCCGCCTCCTCCAGCCGGAACTGCAGCTCGTCGACCTCCCGGGTGGGGTCATCCGTTTCCCCCAGCTCCTTTTGCAGGGCCTTGATGTGTTCCTTGAGGTAATAGTCCTTCTGGGTCTTGTCCATGTCGCTCTTCACCTGGCTCTGGATCTTCTTGCCCAACTCCAGGATCTCGAGCTCGCGATTGATGTGGGTCAGGACCCGGCGCAGGCGCTCGGCCACGCCTATGGTCTCCAGCAGTTCCTGTTTCTCCAGCTTGGAAATATTGAGGCTGCCGCCGGTGATATCGGCCAGCACCCTGGGGTCGCTGAGTTCCCGCACCAGATTCCCCAATTCCGAGGGCAGGTAGGGTGAGAGTTCCAGCATCTTCAGGAACAGGCCCTTGACGTTGGAGACCAGGGCATCAATTTCGAGAGAGGGCTCGTATTCTTCCGGGATGGGGGTCACCTCGGCCACCAGGAAGGGATCCTGGGATACCCACCTTTCCACCCGGAAACGGTAGAGGCCCTGGATGAGCAGACGTACGGAGTCGTCGTCGGCCTGGCGCATCTTCAGGATGACCGCGGCGGTGCCCACGGGGAAGAAATTGTTCGGGTCAAACCCCGTGGGCGTCTCCCCCCGGCTGGTCAAAAAACCCAGGGTTTTGTCCTTGAGCAGGACCTCGTTCACCAGCTTCTGGGCCGCCTCCTCCCAGAGGGCCAGGGGCATGACCAGGCGGGGAAACAGCACCAGGTCAGTTGCCGGTAATATGGGTAGCACCCGGGGGCCTGGCTGCACAATCGGCTCAGCGGCCACCGGGATATCGTCATTTTCGTGATTATTGGTCATGATGTCTCCATGTTCTCAGTTAGGTGCGGTTATTTACCGGTCGGCTCAGTTTTCACCGGTATGGTTCGGGTTTGGGGCGCCTTCCGGGGCAGGTGAACTTCCAGGATGCCATCCACATAGCGGGCCTCCACCCCCTGGGGGTCGACGGCCATGGGCAGCATGAAGCGCCGTTCGAAAATGCCGAACGCCATCTCCAGATGGACGAATCGCCGAATGCCTTCAGGCGCCGGAGGCCGCCGCCGGCCCCGCACCCGCAGTTCGTGCCCCGTCAGGATCAGGGAAACGTCCTCGGAGGCCACCCCAGCCAGTTCCAGGCGCAGGACCAGGCCCTGGGCGGTTTCATAGAAATCGGCCGCCGGCCGGAAGGAAACCGGGGTTTTGTAGGCTTCCAGCAAGGAATCAAAACCCCGGCGCATCTGTTCTTCCAGGTGCTCGAAGTCACGGATTATTCTGATTTTTATGAGTCGGTGCATAGGTTCCTCGAAACATTATTTCCATATAAAGATAAGACGCCTTTGCAGAAAATCCAGGGATTGCATGGCGTTATCTTAGGAGTTCTACGAAAAATACCGGGCTGCCGGCGGCATCCCCCGGCCCGGAGCGCCGCCTCACCTTGACCGGCGCCGCAAATCCTGGTACTTTTCCAGACATGCCGTCACCCATACTTTGCTTAGGCGCCATCAATGTCGACCTGAAATTTCAGGTGGATGACCTGGAAGGTTTTCTTCAAGACTGGGGCACCGGGCTCAGTCGCGGCGGCGAGGAGCCCGTCTCCCGGGAGGATGAAGCGCGCCTGACGGCCTTGCTGGCCCGGTACGGCCGGCCGGCGGGGCGCTGCGGCGGCGGCATGGCCGCCAACACCGCCTATGGACTGGCCTGCCTGGGCCTCCCCGCGGCCCTGGTGGGCCGGGTGGGCGCCGATGCCGACGGAGAATTCCTCCGGGAAAGTCTGGCCGGGGTGGACCTGTCCCACGTGGTCGTCCAGGGGGAGAGTGGCCGGGCCTATATCTTGACCGACGCCGAAGGGGAGCGCACCATCCTGGTGGCGCCCAACACCAATGACGACCTGAAGGAACGGGACCTTCCCTGGGAGAAGTTGGCGGCCGCGGAGTATCTCCATCTCACCGCTTTTGCGGGCGATGGCTCTTTGGCGGTGCAGCGGGCCATCGCCGGCCGGGTCCCGGATAGCGTCCGGCTCAGCCTGGACCCGGGGGAATTGTACGCCCGCCGGGGCTGGCCGGCCCTGGAAGACATCTTCGACCACCTGGAGACCCTGCTGGTCACGGAAACCGAGTGGCGGCAATTGGGGGGAGAGCCGCAGGTTCACCCCAACTGGGCCCCGCCCCTGGTGATAATCAAGCGGGGGGCCCGGGGCGCCCGATTGCTCACGCCGCTGCGCTACCTGGATTTTCCGGTGGAACTGGGAGGCGACCTGGTGGACACCCTGGGCGCCGGCGACGTCTTCGCGGCAGGGTACCTGGCCGGGCGTCTCAGCGGGCTGCATCTCAACGCCTGCGTGCGCCTGGGCAACCGGGCCGCGGCCGTCAGCCTCCGGGGCGCCGGCCGGGACAGCTACCCGGACCGGAACTTCCTGGAGCGCCAGGTCCAGGCGCTGCAACAAATATGAGGGTAGGCCGAGGGGCGTAAGCCAATTCCCCGGTCCTCCCCCCCAATGAATTATTCCTGAAGGCACACATGTCCACGTTCGGGTGGTTTTCAAAAAAGTAGGGTGCGTCCCACGCACCATCTTTTCTTATTTTCCCGTGTGGGCTTGGAAAAGAAACCAAATTGGCGCCCAAACTTCATCCGCCGTGCATCGTTCACTATTCGTTTTATAATAAATTAATAATATAATGAGGTTGCGAAGCTCCGTTTAGCCTGATGGTGCGTGAGACGCACCCTTGGTAGACTTTTCGGAACAGTGGTCAGAGGTCAGCAGATTATTTACCTCGACGCGCCCCTCTACTCACTGGCCACTGGCTACCAATATATAAGGAGAACCAATGCCAAACCTGCAACTGGACATCGATTGTGAGGGTCCTCTGGCCCTCAATGACAACGCCTTTGAGCTCTGCCGGGAGTTTATCCAACCCCAGGGGGACCGGTTTTTCCAGCAAGTAAGCCGCTATGACGATTACCTGGTGGAAGTGGCCAAGCGGCCGGGGTACAAATCCGGTGACAGCCTCAAACTCATTCTGCCCTTTTTGAAGGCCCACGGCCTCACTAATGCCCAGATCGAGGCTTATTCCCGGAAAAATATCACGCTCGTGCCCGGGGCCCAGGGGGCCTTCAAGTTCCTCCACAGCCGCGATTTCCCCATCTTTGAGATCAGCACCAGCTACCGGCCGTTCGCCGAGGCCGTGGGGCTGAAGCTGGGGTTTACAAAGGAGCGCATCTTTGCAACCGAGCTCGACCTGGACCGCTACAGCCTGTCTGCCGCCGAGGCCGGGGAATTAAAGCGCCTGCAAGGGGAAATCGTCGCGGCGCCGGCTATCGAACTGCCGCCAGACGCCGCCGCGGCCGATTTGCCGGCCCCGGCGGCCGAGGCCGTCGCGGTGCTGGACCGCATCTTCGGAGAACGGCTACCGGCCATGGAGATCGGCGCCCTCTTCCAGGAGGTCAACCCCATGGGCGGCCCCGAGAAGGCCAAGGCCGTAACCGACAGCCTGGCGCCAACCAAACTGGCAATGGCGGACATGGTCTTCGTGGGGGACAGCCTCACCGATGTCCAAGCCTTCGAAGCGGTGCGGGCCGGAGGCGGCCTGGCCATCTCGTTCAACGGCAACCGCGATGCGGTGAACGCCGCCGAAGTGATCGTGGTGGCCGACAGCGCCTGGCCCCTCGCCATGCTGATTGCCATTTTACAGTTGTGGGGCAAGGAGGGAGTGCTGGAGGTGGCGTGCCCGGAGACCCGGGACAAGTCCAGGTGCCTGGTGCTGCCGGAAGCGGTCATCGAGCCCATTGCCAGGGGCCTGGAGGGTCACGTGTTCAATCTGTATGACCAAAGTGCGGAAAACCTGGACCAGGTGGTGGAAGAGAGCCAGGCGATGCGGGCCAAACTCCGGAGTTCGGCGGTCGCCGCCCTGGGGTAAATTTTTATAAGAGCATCAAATGAGTAGGGGCGACCCGTTGGGTCGCCCTTTTTTTACTTGGTCTGCTTGGCGTATTTTTTCGGCTCCTTCTCAAAGTGCCCCTTGCAGAGTTCGGAACAGAAGTAGTAGGTCACGTCTTCAAAGTCGTAGCCGACCTTGCCTTCCTGGCCGGACAAATCCATTTTGCATACCGGGTCGATGTCACATGTGGCTTTATCTTTGGGCATGATCATTCCTCCTGGGCGCTCATGTTTACTTAAACAGTAAGTCTTGCAGCACGAGGCGTCAAGCCGGCTGTCGGCCCGGCTGGTGGAGGCTCAGTTCCCGGAAATCCGTCCGCCTCACCCCGGCTGCGGCCAGGCTGGCCTTGAGGTGCGGACTTAAGAGCGCCGCCAGTTCCTCCTGGCGGCGGTATTGGGGGGCCCAGCGGGTGAGCTCCGGGTCGGCAGAAAGCCCCGGGTGACAGTAGATCTCGGTCACGCCCGGCTGGAGCCGGTCCACCAGACCCGTCAGGTAGGCTTCGGTCATCCGCCCGTCATTGGTGAGCCCGAAGAGATGGTCATTAACGGCCAGTCCCGCAGCCCGGGCGATTCTCGCCGCCCGGCGGCAAAGCAGCCCAAAGATGAGGCCCTGGGCGATCTTGGGTAAAGGGCTGTCCGGGGCCAGGGCCAGGGTGGTGCGCCAGTCTTCCCGGGCCAGGCGCACCGCCGGAATGCCGTATTCCCGGGCCAGGTCGGCCACCACGGGAAAGATGCGGGGGTGCAGGTGGAGATTGAGGTGGCCGTTCAGATGCCAGACCTGGAGTCCGGCCTCAAGCACGACTTCGATCTGGGCCGCCAACTCCCGGCGGATTTCAGGCCAGAGGCGGGGTTGGCAAAAGTACCGCCAGCCGGTGGCCACGGGGTTATGGGGAAAATACCCCCGGGAATCCACCAGGAGAGGCAAATCCTCAGGCGGCAGGACGGCCCGCCCCTGGATCAGGGTGAGGTGGACCCCCAGGCAGAGACCGGGCAGAGTCCGGGCCAGACTCATAGCTTCCTGGGTCCGGGGTCCGGCCGCCATCAGGCTGGCGCACGACAGCAACCCCTGCCGGTGGGCCAAAACCACCGCGCCGTTCAGGGCGTCGGCGAGCCCGAAGTCGTCGGCGGTGAAGATGACGGATTTGTCAGGTAAGGTGGTAAGCATAACCGATTAAGTGGGGAATAGGCCGCACCCTACGAAAAGCTTTTCGAAACAGTCGCTCATGAGCCTTCGACCCACCCGTAAATGATAAACGTGGGGCGGGCGTCTCGCCCGCCGCTTTAGTCCGCACAGGTGAGACGCCTGTGCCACCAAATTCTTATTAACTTTTCAAGACCGTCTCGGCTGAGTTTTTGCCCACCCACACATTATGAAAGGTATATGATGGCTATACTCCCAACTTTGAACTTTGAACCTTGAACTTTAAACTGCTCATACCGAGTTGCCGTCAAACAAGTAATAATCCGCAGTGTAGGGGCGGGTCGCGAACCGCCCCTACGGTGGTTGCGATCATATAGCCAGAATTACCTTTATGACGGCAACTTGGTATCAAAGCCGGAAAAGTTACCCACCCCCCTCCCCTACCCCATGCGCCACGGCTCAGCCTCGCAGCCAGTGGCGGCCCTCCAGCAGGGCGGCCAGGGAGAGAAAGTTGTAGGGGTGCAGCAGGGTCCCCATCCCCTGGAGCCAGTTGCCCCGGCGCAGGGCGGCCAGGGAATCGGCCACCGACACCGCCAGGTATTGGCAGACGCTGGAATCGCGGTAGCAGTCAATGGCGCAGGCGTTGCAATGGTTCCGGATGGGCCGGATCTGGCCGAACTCTTCCAGGGTCCCCAGGGGCTCGCCCAGATAATGGCAACGAAAAACCTGCAGATTCCAGTCCACGAACCAATACTTATACCCCGCCAGGCAGGGAAAACGGGCCGGGCGGCCATACAGCCGGCGCTGCAGCTCGCCCAAGGCCAGAGAAGGATTGAGGATATTCAGCGAGGTCGTGGCCTTCAGGGCCTTTACCCGGCCAAACCACTCATAGAGTTCTTCGGGGCTAAAGTCAACGGAATAGTGGTCGGCAAACCCCAGATACGACGAATCCAGCCGGGTGATGGGGTACGAAAAGGTGACCCGGCGAAACCCCAGCTCTTCCAGGAACCGAAGCATCTCCCCTAAATCAGTGATCAGGCGGCTTACGGTCACCGAGGCCACGGGATTAAGCCCGGCCCGGCGCATCGTTGGCAGCAGCTCCCGGATATGCTCGGTGAGCCCCGGCAGCCCCCGGTGTCCGTCATGAACGGCAGCCGTAGGCCCGTCGATGGAAACAATCAGGGTCTTAAGCCCGGCAGCCTTAAGGTCGCGGATATAAGCCGGGGTGAGCCGCCAGCCGTTGGTGCACAGGAGGGTATGCATCCCCAGGTCCCGGGCCCGGCCCAGGGCCGGAAGCAGGGCGGGATACAGTAATGGTTCGCCGCCGGTGATGCAGAGGTAGCCGACGCCCTTATCTTTGAGAACCGCAAGCCCCCGGCAAAGTCGCGCCGGATCGGCCATCACCCAATCCTCCGGCGCCACCGATGGAAAGCTGCAAAAGCGGCAACCGGCATTGCAGGCGTTGGTGACGGCAATCTGGCAAAAACCCGGCCCCCCCTGCAGCATCAGGCCCAGGAGTTCCTTGGCGGTCATGGACAGCGATTGGCCTCGGCCACCGGGGTTTTTTGACCTTGACGCCGCTTGAACATGAAGCTCAGAAACTGGCGACCTTCCTTGAGCAAGCGGCGGCGCTCCACCGGGTCGCGCATCATCACCAGGGCCGCCCGGGCCATGTAACGCGGCCGGAAGTAAAACCGGCGGTAGAATCGGGGCAACGCCTGGAAGATGTCGGCCGCGGCCAGGCCGGGGTAATCCACCACACACTGCTGGAAGCCGGTGGCGCCGTTGACCAGGGCGTCATCCTGCAGGAAGCCCTGCTCCCGGCAGAAATCATAGAATTCCGTGCCCGGATACGGGGTGGCCAGAGAGACCTGGATGGTGTCCGGGTCCAGTTCGCAAGCGAAGCGGATGGAGGCCTCGATGGACTCTTTGGTCTCCCCCGGCAGCCCCACCATGAAGGTCCCGTGGATCTGGATGCCCAGTTCCCGGCACCACTTGGCCAGGCGGCGCCCCAGGTCCAGGGTGACGCCTTTGCGGATATTTTTCAAAACCTGGGGGTCGCCGGTCTCGAACCCCACCACCAGGAGGCGCAGCCCGCCTTCCTTCATGGCCTTGAGGGTCTCGTAGGAGGTATTGGCCCGGGCCGTGGCGGACCAGACGAACTTGAGGTGGCGGAATTCGCGACTGAGTTGCCGGGCCCGCTCGCCGTCGGCGGTGAAGGTGTCGTCGTCAAAGAAGATCTCCGCCGCCTGGGGAAAGAGTTCCAGGGAACGGCGGACCTCAGCCACCACGTTGGGAACGCTCCGCACCCGGAAACGCCGCCCGGTGAAGGTCTGGGGCCAGAGGCAGTAAACGCAATGCCCCGGGCAGCCCCGGCCGGTATAGAAAGACACGTACGGGTAGCGCAGGTAGGGGATCTCGTAGTGCTCCATGGTCAGGTCACGGTGGTAAATCTCCGTGACCATGGGCAGGGCATCAAGATCCTCGATCAAGGGCCGGTCCGGGTTGTGATGAATGCGGCCATTGGCGCGATAACTCAGTCCCTGGATCTCGCCCCAGGGCCGCGACTGGGCCAGTTCGGTGACGGTATAGTCGAACTCCCGGCGGGCGACAAAATCCAGCTGGGGACCAGCCATGAGCGATTCCTGGGCCAGAATACTCACCTGGGGCCCCACCATCCCCACCTGGAGCTTGGGATTTTTGGCTTTGAGCTCACTGACGGTGGCCAGATCATGGGCAAAGGACGGCTGGCTGGTGAAGAGCACGGCCAGGTCATAATCCGCCGCCAGGTCGGCCACCTGGGAGACGGTCAAATTCTCCGGCGGGGCGTCCACCACCCGGGACTCCGGGATGAGACCGGCGGAATAGCACAGCCAGGTGGGATACCAGAAAGAGGTGACTTCACGGGTGGCCTGATAGCGCGAGCCGGCGCCGCCATCAAAGTCCTGAAAAGATGGCGGGTTGAGCAACAGGGTGCGTTTCATCGTTGGACTTAACCTCGAAGGGGCGGTTCTCTGCGGCCGGAGCGGCGCCGGAGACAGGGGCCGACTGGCTCCGGTCCGGCCAGCCGGCCCGTTGACAACCCACGTTATAATGGGAGAATTTTATCCGAGGTTAGCGCCTTTGTCCAGGGAATAGCCGGAGAAGGGGAACCCCAAGGTTCCCCCCCCCAGTCAGCCTCGAAAATATAGTCGGAGACCCTTCCGGATCAATACATTTCGCCGGTTTCCCCATACCAGCCCGGACCCCAGGTGCCCCAGTCCCAGGCTTCCATCTGGGCGGCCTATTAGCGCTCGGCGGCAAACTGCGCCTGGGTCGCCAGGTTCATGAAGGCCTGGTATTTCTGCTGGTTCCCGGCATACAGGCACCCGCAACCGCTGGCGTCGGCATAGACGTAGTAGACCTTAGGGCCCTTGCTGATCAAGAAGATTTGCTTCTGGGGCATGTTGTTCAGCTTCGCCTTTTGAGCCGGGGTGCTTGGGTAGATTTGCTTGAAACCGGCGGCAGAGAGCAATTGCTCAAGGGTTTGCGGCCCCTGCACCTGCGGAGTCAGTGAATTGTTGCTGGTGGCGCAGCCCAGCAAGGCCAAGCCCAAAACGACCAGCAGGATTCCCATGAGCCAATACCTGGTGTTACGCATAGCTTCCTCCATTCTTGATTGGGTTTTCAGGCGGCTTGGCCTCCGGGCCGTTGCCAGGCCGAGGCAGCCGATACAGAGTGTGAGAAAAAAGACAGCCGCCAGAGGCTCTTTGCTGATGATTGTAGCCAATCCAAACAAGACGGCGACCCTCAATTTGGATAATCATTTTTGGATCAAATTCAAGGCTAAGATCACCACGTTAAGACTAACTCAGGCTTTGCAGGGGACCACTCTCGGCGCTCCCTTCTTGACATCGGTTCAATGGGGACTATTCTTTAGCTAATTCTTATTACTCTAAGTTTTCTCACCCTTAAGAGCCCTCATCATGACTCATGAACACCTCCCTCCTGGAGTCCACGGGCCGGCCAAGCCCGCCGGGGCCTGCGGCTGTTTCCCAAGCATGGGGTGGAATACACTGCGGTCAGGCCTCAAAGCGCATCGGGTTATAGGCTACCCGCACCCGAGGCAGACAGGTGATGCCCAGAGGTCTTAGCAACGATAGGCTCCGCCAGGATCTCTGGCTTGACTTAACCCCCATCCTCACCTAAAACTGGTTACAACTACTGGGGGCAGGGAAAGGGAAATTGATCGGCTCTTCGAGAGACTGTGGCAGCCATCCCGGCCCGGCCTGGCGTGGAGAGTCCCTAACCCCATGGTGGGCAGGCATGGAAGCATGCCCGGCGCCATTGACCCGGTGTAGCTTCGGCGCCTTGCCGGAGGCGGAGCCCGGCTTGGAAGAACTGCATATATCAGGGTGGTTTTACCGGTTGTCGCCCCAGGTGGTGCTCTGCACCCGGAGGCAGCCGGCTGCAACTGAGGCCCTGGCGCAGATTATTCACGTCAGGCGCGGCGAGGCCTTTCCCCCCGGTCATCCCACCACTCGCCTGTCGCTTGACCTGCTCCGGGAGGCCCTGGCCGCGGCATCGGTGCATCGCCTGTTGGACGTGGGCTGCGGCGCCGGTCTGCTGAGTCTGGCGGCCGCGGCCCTGAAGGTCTCCCGGGTGGTGGGGGTGGATATTTCCCCGGCGGCGGTGCACATTACCCGGGAGAACGCCCGGAACAACGCTCTGGCCGGTGCGCTCCAGGTAGTGCAGGGCTCCACCGAGTGCCTTAAGGGCCCCTTTGATCTGGTGATCGCCAACCTCCCCTGGGAAGTACAGATGGACAAGGTATCGGAGCTTAACCGCCTGGCTGCATCAAAGGGCCGCCTTATCCTCTCCGGGTTCCGGGATAACCAGGAAAATCTGTTGATCCAAAGCTACCAGAAACTGGGATGGTCTCTCAGGCGGCGCTTAATCAAGGAATTCCGGCATCCCGAGTTACCCCCGGATATAAGCTTCACCTGGGTTGCCTGGTGGCTGGAACATAAAACTATTTGAAATGACACCGCAAAACTCCTGGTTCGAAAAATTCTTTAGATCGGTGGCACAGGCTTTCCAGCCTGTGCCAAGGTAGCAAGTTAATGCTGCACAGCCTGGAAAGGCTGTGCCACCAGCTCATACCACCTCTTCATGCTTTAAAGGTGGGCCAATGGCCCATAAGCTAGCCGCCCGCCAGCCCGGAATAATTGTTAACGTTTGTTAAATCAAACGTCCATTTATTAACGTATGTTAAGTAAAAAGAATTAACACCTGGAAGCCAATCGTTTAACTTATGGAAATTAATAGATTAAATTTATAAAAAACCGTTCTTCACTTTTGGCATTGATATTGCTCCTGAATCATGAAACGATGCTTCAGCTCTAAAGCTGGCACCAGGAGCTAAAAGGAGATACACGATGGCAACTGTAGATCTGGCGACGCTTAAGGCCGCCGCCGTGGTGGATGCCCGGGGCAGCGCCTGCCCGGGACCCCTGATGGAAGCCAAGAAGGCCATTGGCCGGGTGAAGGTGGGGGAGGTTTTGGAGGTGCTCTCCAATGATGCGGGCACCAAAGACGATATGCCTCTCTGGGCCAAGAAGGTCGGCCACGAATTTCTCGGCTCTCTGGCCGCCGACGGTTACGACCGCATTTTTATCGTCCGGAAAAAGTAAGCGGGAGGCCTCATGGCGGCCGAGAAGTATGCCGGGAAAATCCTGATTCTGGCCACGGAGAGCTGCGCCTACCCCGGGGCCGACGCCGTGGGGCAGGGGCACCAGAGCTATCCTGCCAATACCTATATCTTGCGGGTCAGGGCGCCGGTGCTGTTCCCCGAGCACTTTTACCTGGACTGCTTCGACAAGGGCGTCGCCGGCATCATCATCATGTCCTGCGGGGTGGAGTGCCCCTACGAGGGGGCTTATGAGGCCCTGGCCAAGCGCATTGACCGGGTTTATCCGCTGATGAGGGAGCGCGGCCTGGACATTCGCCGCCTGCGCCTGACGGCCATCTGTACGGTGTGCACGCGGGCCTTTATCAAAGAAGTTACGCAGATGAATGATCTGATCTCGGAGTTGGGCCCGCCTGGCCGCGAGCTACCGGCTGCGGCCGGCGCCGCCTGAGAAGGCTGATAAGGGAACACAGCAATGAAACTCCTCTTTATCATCACCAAAGGCCTGGAAAAATCCGGCAGCGCCGTCCGGACCCTGCAACTCGCGGCTTTGACTGCAGCACAGGGAAATCATGTCGAGGTCTTTCTCATGGACGAGGCGGTACACTGGGCTCAGGGCATTAAAGCGGCCTCCGGCGAGACCCTGAACGACTATAGGCAAATGCTCAACTACGGCGAACGCCCGGTCCTGGTGTGCAAGTCCTGCGCCGAAAAACGCCTTATTACCCAGGCTGACCTGATCGAGGGCGCGGTCATTACCCCGATGCCAGTGCTGGTGGAAAAGGTGGCCAACCCGGATTACAAGATTCTCACCTTCTAGAGGTTTCCCCATGAGTATGGGTTCTCAGGGAAGTTTACGATTTGACGCCCTGATCCTGGGCGGGGGCATCGCCGGGCTGGAGGCGGCTCTCAATCTCGCCGACCAGGATTTCTCGGTGGCTATCGTTGAAAAAGACGCCTCCATCGGCGGCAAGATGATCCGGCTCTCCAAGGTCTTCCCGACCCTGGATTGCTCCAGTTGCATCACCACCCCCAAGATGGCGGCCGCGGCCCATCATCCCAACATCACCCTGTTTACCTACTGCGAGTTGGGTTCGCTGCAGCGCCGGGACAACGATTTGGTGGCCGCGATTCAGCAAAAGCCGCGCTATGTCGACGTGGACCTGTGCATCGGCTGCCGGCAGTGCGAATATCAATGTCCCGTGCTGGCGCCCGATGCCGAGCAAGGCGGTTTTGCGGCCCGTAAAGCCATCTACATTCCCTTCTCCAACGCCATTCCCCCCAAGGCCCTGATTGATCCGGAAGATTGTATCCTGTGCGGCCGCTGCGCCAAGATCTGCCCCACCCAGGCGGTCAACTACTTTCAGGCGCCGGAGGATTTTACCCTGACCGCGGCCACCGCGGTCATCGCCACCGGTTTTGAAGTGACGCCGCTGGCCGACAAGACCCAGTATGGCCAGGGGAAGATTCCCAATGTGATTACAGCCCTGCAGATGGAACGCTTGCTGGCGCCCCACGGCCCTTACAACCGGGTGCTGCGGCCCTACGACGGCATGGAACCGGATAACATCGCCTTCATCCAGTGCGCCGGTTCCCGGGACCAGAGCCTGGGAGTGCCCTATTGCTCCAGGGTCTGCTGCATGTATGCCATCAAACAGGCCATGCTCCTTTCAGGGTCCCTGCCCATGGCGGATATCACCATTTATTACCTGGATATCCGGGCCTTCGGCAAGGGTTACGAGCAGTTCTTCCAAAACTCCCAGGCCATGGGGGTTAGTTTTGTCAAAGGCAAGGTGGCTTATCTGGACCCGGGCGATAACGGCGCGGTCCTGGTCCGGTACGAATCCCAAGATGCTGAAGGCGGGGTGCAGGTGGCCGAGCATGACCTGGTAGTGCTGTCCCTGGGCCTGCTGCCCGGTTGGACGCCCCAGGGCCGC
Source organism: Deltaproteobacteria bacterium (assembly GCA_030655955.1). Classification (GTDB taxonomy): domain Bacteria; phylum Desulfobacterota; class Desulfobaccia; order Desulfobaccales; family 0-14-0-80-60-11; genus 0-14-0-80-60-11. The sequence goes on along the minus strand of JAUSOZ010000222.1, from coordinate 2,053 downwards.
TGCGCCCTGTCCACCGGGACGGATCACTTCATTCAGACCGTGAAACCCAAACTGGCCCCGACCCTGACCGATCTTGACGGCGTGTTTGTCGCCGGCGCCGCGGCGGGACCCAAGGATATCGTCGACAGCATCGTGGAAGCTGGCGCCGCGGCCATGGAGGCTTCCCGGTATCTGGCGGCCCGGTAAGTGAGCGGTGTGCAGTCGTGTAGGGGCGGTTCGCGAACCGCCCCTACTGAAAGCCAAAGATTTCCCCTGGAGAAAGGCTGATGGCGGCGAACAAAAAACCTGATCCGGTCCCGGAAGGCAAAGTCGGGGTTTACGTTTGCCATTGCGGCGGTAATATTTCCGACGAAGTGGACGTGGAAAAGGTCTGTGAACAGGCCCGCAAGGTACCGGGGGTGGTGGTGGCCCGGGCCAATACCTTCATGTGCTCCGATCCCGGCCAGGAATTGATCATCGAGGACCTCAAAAGCGGCCTGGTAGATCGGGTGGTGGTGGCCTCGTGCTCCCCCAGCCTGCATGAAACCACCTTCCGCCAGGCCCTCATCCGGGCCGGGGCCAACCCCTATATCTACGAGCACGCCAACTTGAGGGAGCAGGTGAGCTGGGTGCACCACGGCGCCGAGGCCACCGAAAAGGCCACGCGGCTGGTGGCGGCGGCCGCGGCCAAGGCCGGCATGCTTGAGGCCCTGGAACCCATCCGGGTGGACGTGCATCGCCAGGCCGTGGTCATCGGCGGCGGGGTGGCCGGTCTCAAATCGGCTCTGGAACTGGCCGAAAGAGGCCTGCCGGTGGTACTGGTAGAAAAAAGCCCTTTCCTCGGGGGACAGGTGGCGCAGTTGGACCGCCTGGCGCCCTGGGGCGAAACCGCCGCCGGGCTCATCAGCGAACTCACCGCCGCCGTCCTGGCGCATCCCTCCATCACCGTTTACCCCTGTGCCCAACTGGATGGCTTTGAGGGCTATATCGGCAATTTCAGGCTCAAAATCGTGCAGCAGCCCCCGGAAGGCACGGCCTATGCCGACGCATTGTCAAGACTGAGCCGTTCCGGCCGCGGCCTCGGAGACTTCGTCCCCTTTGTGGGGGTCATGCCCGCCCCGATTCCACTCGGCCGGGAAGAATTCGACCTGGACGCCGGGGTCATCGTGCTGGCCACCGGATTTCGGCCTTATCAACCCCGTCCGGGGGAATACGGCTATAAGGAATTTCCTGAGGTGGTCACCCTGCCGGAATTCATCCGCCTGGCGGCTAAAGCCGAGGCCGGCGGCGGCACCCTGGTGCTCCAAGGCCGGCCCATCCGCCGCCTGGCCATGATCCACTGCGTCGGCAGCCGCCAGATTCCCGGCATTCATGAGGAAAATGACGGCGGTTATCTGAACGAGTATTGCTCCCGCACCTGCTGTAGCGCTACGCTCTACGTCGCCAACCAGATCCGGGAAAACTACCCCCAAACCCGGGTCTTTGATTTTTACCGCGACATCCGCACCTACGCGCGGGGGCAGGAGGAACTCTACACCCAGGCGGCCCAAAACCGGGTGGTGTTTTTCCGCTTCGACCCCGGCGAGGAGCCCCAGGTCAGCCGCAACCCTGACCCCAAGGCCCACCCGGTGCTGGTCAAGGTGAAGGATGGCTTGACCTTTGGCGAGGAACTGGAAGTGCCGGTGGACCTGGTGGTGCTGGCCGTGGGCCAGGAACCCAACACGATTACCGATCTGGTGGAAAAGATGAAGCTTCCCGTGGGCACGGACCGCTTTCTCCAGGAGGTACACCCCAAGCTGCGCCCGGTGGAAGTTTCCGTGGCCGGCATCCTCCTGGCCGGCACCTGCCAGGCCCCCTTTGACGTGGGCGAAACCTGCGCCGCAGCCGGCGCCGCCGCGGTCAAGGCCGCCACCATCCTGACCCGGGGCTTTGTGGCCCTGGACCCCTTTGTGGCGCAAGTGGATCTGAGCCGCTGCACCGGCACCGGCGCCTGCGTGGCGGCCTGCCTGGGGGAAGGGGCCCTGACGATGGTGGCGCAGATGGTAGATGGCCAAAAGGTCAACAGGGCCCAGGT
>JAUSOZ010000005.1 GCA_030655955.1 Deltaproteobacteria bacterium | reverse complement strand
AGGCGCACTTGTCCAGGCAGACTTGCAGAAAGCGCAGTTGAAAAGGCGGGGCCACGTCGAAGGCCTTAAAGCTCCGTTTCAGCCACTGCCGGTCGGCCAGGATTTCAATCCGCAGGCGTTTGGCCGGGGCCAGGGCTCCGGGCTGCGCCTGGCCCGGCGCCTGCACCAGGTTGACTCCCATCCGGGCATAGAATTGGGCCACCTGCTCCCAGACCAGGGCCAGCATGCGGCGACAGTCGTCCAACTCCTTATCCGGGGCGACATAGACCTCCACGGTCACCGTCTTGGGCGAGAGGTCCACCGGTCCCAGGTCGCCCAGAGAGAACAGGGCCGCCTCTTCCCGGGAGTCCAGGCTCCGGGCCGTGACCGTCGCGGCCGACCCCAAAACCAGGACCAGCATCAGCGCCACGCCCCAAATATATTTCGCCTTGGCGGATTTTTCATAGGTCTGGTAATTCATTGATTATCCTGGGTTTTTAACCGAAAACTGACAACCGACAACCGACTACCGCCTTTTTCCCTTGCTTCCCCGGCAAATTTTTATAAACTTAAAAAGTTTAAGGAGGATGCGTCATGTCCTATATGTGTGACATATGCGGCAAACACCCCTCGGTGGGGAACAACGTCAGCCATGCCAATAACCACACCAAACGCCGCTGGAAACCGAATCTGCGGAAGGTCAGGGCCGTGACCCGGGGTTCCGTCCGCTACATCCAGGTGTGCACCCGGTGTTTAAGGTCCGGCAAGGTTATTAAACCCGCTTGAGCAGCCCTGGTTCTTTCCATGTCTGTAGCCTCTTCCGGGCCGGGGGAAAAGGGAAAAAGGCGAAAAGGAAAAAAAGCACTGATAGCTAAAGCCCTTTTCGCCTTTTGACCTTTTCGCCTCTTTCCCCCTCTTTTTCACCCCGTCATTCGCCGCACGGAAATCACTTCTTTTAAACGCTTCAGGGCGCCGAAGACCTTTTCCAGGTGGTGCTGGTCCGCCACCTGAATGGTAAACTGCGCCACCCCCTTGTTTTCCGCCGTAGTCTCCACCGAGGCCTTGGTGACGTTGACGTCGGCGCCCTTCAAGGCGCTGGTGATATCCGCCAGGAGGCCCGGCTTGTCAACGGTAACCACCTGTATTTTAACGGGATAGAGCTTATTTGTCTTGCCGGCTCCGTCCCACTCCGCCGGAATGTGGCGGAAGCTCTCGGTGCTGGCCAGATAGGGACAGTCGGCCCGATGGATGGTCACCCCCTTGCCCCGGGTGATGTAGCCCATGATGGGGTCACCCGGGATGGGCTGGCAGCAGTTGGCCAACCGCATCAGGAGATCATCCAGATCCTTGATTTTGAGGCCGGCGGGTTCTTCCTTGCCCCGCTTCGCCGGGGGTTCGGTGGGAATCTCCTCCTCCACCGCCGGGGCGTGCAGCCGGGACAACCGGCCGGTCACCTGCCCCGGGGACACCTTGCCGTGGCCGACGGCCGCCAGGAGATCGTCCACCCCTACGAAGGACAAATCCTGGATTATCTGTTTGAGATCGTCCCCGTCCTTCACCAGCTTTTGCAGGCTGACCCCTGACTTGCGCAACTCCCGCTCCAGCAGTTCCTTGCCCAGGGCCACGGACTGTTCTCTTTCCGCTAACTTGAGGTACTGGCGAATCTTGTGGCGGGCCTTGGTGGTCTTGACGAACTGGAGCCAGTCCCGGCTGGGAGTGTGGTGGGGCGAGGTAATGATCTCCACCGCGTCGCCATTCTGTAATTCCGTGCGCAAGGGCACCATGCGGCCGTTGACCTTGGCACCGGTGCACTGATCGCCTACTTCCGAGTGGATGGCATAGGCAAAATCCACCAGGGTGGCGCCCCGGGGCAATTCCTTGACATCGCCGGTGGGGGTGAAGGCGTAAACCTCATCCGGATAGAGCTCCAGGCGCACCCCTTCCAGGAGTTCCTGGGGGTTCTTCAACTCCTTCTGGAGGTCCACCATCTGCTTGAGCCAGGTGAAGCGCTTGGCGTCTTTTTCGTGGTAGGCCAGCCGCTCTTTATAGCTCCAGTGGGCCGCAATCCCTTCTTCAGCCACCCGGTGCATCTCCCGGGTACGGATCTGAATCTCCAGGCGCTCGCCCCCCGACCCGATCACCGTGGTGTGGATGGACTGGTACATGTTGCCCTTGGGCATGCCGATATAGTCTTTCAGGCGTCCCGGCACCGGCCGGAACAGGGCGTGGATGACCCCCAGGGTTTCATAGCATTCCTGGACCGTTTCCACGATGATGCGAAAGGCCAGGAGATCGTAGAGTTCATCCAGGGTGATCTGCTGGGCCTGGAGCTTGCGGTAGATGCTGTATAAGTTTTTAACCCGTCCGTTCACTTCTCCCTTGACATGGTGCTCCTCCAGTTGGTCCCGGAGGAACTGGCACATATCCTGCTCGTACTTTTCCAGGGCGCCCTTCTTCCGGGCCAAACCCTCCTGGATCTGCTGGTAAGCCTCGGGCTCCAGGTAGAAGAAGGACAGATCTTCCAGCTCGGCCTTGAGGCGGAACATGCCCAGGCGGCCGGCCAGGGGGGCGTAGATATCCAGGGTCTCCCGGGAAATGCGCCTCTGCTTGGCGGGCTCCATGATCCCCAGGGTCCGCATGTTGTGGCCCCGGTCGGCCAGCTTCACCAGCAGGACCCGGATGTCATGGGACATGGAGAGGATCATCTTGCGGATATATTCCGCCTGCTGGGTTTGCCGGTTGCCGAAGACCAGCTGGCCGATCTTGGTAACCCCGTTGACCACATCCGCCACTTCTTCCCCGAAGTACTCGTCCAGTTCGTCCAGGGTGGCGGCGGAGTCCTCCACCGTGTCGTGGAGGAGGCCGGAGGAGACGGTGACGGCCCCCAGGCCCATCTTGGCCAGGTGATAGGCCACTTCCAGGGGGTGGGACAGGTAAGGCTCACCACTCAGGCGCAACTGGCCTTCATGGGCCTTGGCCGAAAAGATATAGGCCTTCTCGATGAGATCGGTGTCCGCCTCGGGGTGATGCTTCAGCACTTCCTCCACGATGTCCTGGAGGCGGATGATGCGGTTAGCCATTCTGCTCCTGGGCGATTTGATCCTTGAGATAGGCGATCAACTCCGGCAACGGCACCATGAGGTTGTCCGGGGCGCGCCGGTGGCGGACTTCGGCCATGCCCTGGGCCAGGGCCTTGGCCCCCACCACCACCCTGAGGGGCAGCCCCAGGAGGTCGCAGTCCTTGAACTTCACCCCCGGGCGCTCGTCCCGGTCATCCAACAGCACTTCTATCCCCGCGGCTTCGAGCTCGGCGTGCAGGCCCTCGACACACTCACTGACCGCCGGGTCATTGTGTCCGATGGGAATGAGGCCCACCTGGAAAGGGGCCAGGGCCATGGGAAAGATGATGCCGTTGGCGTCGTTGCCCTGCTCGATGGCCGCGGCCATGATGCGGCTCACGCCGATGCCGTAGCAGCCCATGTAAAGATAGTGATCCTTGCCGTCGGCGTCCAGGTAGGTAGCCTTCAGGGCCTTGGAATACTTCAGGCCCAGCTTGAAGATGTGCCCCACCTCGATGCCGTGCAGGAGCGTCAGCCCCCCACCGCACCGGGGACAGGGATCGTGGGCGGTTATCGACCGGAGGTCCCCCACCGCGGTGATCTTCACGTCCCGGTTTAGGTTGACCTGCAACAGGTGATAGTTGTCCCGGTTGGCCCCGGTGACCATGGCGTTCATCCGGGCCACCGCCTGGTCGGCGTAGATGGGGAGTTTTAAGCCCACGGGGCCGGCAAAGCCCACTTCAGCCCCGGTCAACTCCTGGACCCGGATGAGCCCCGCCAGGATCAGGTCCGTGACCCCCAACAGGTTTTTCACCTTCACTTCATTGACTTCGTGGTCGCCGCGGATCAACACCGCCGCCGGCCCGTCGTCGGTCTCATAGATCAGGGTCTTGACAATGTCGGCGGGCATGAGCTTGAGAAAGGCCGCCACTTCCTCGACGGTGCGCACGTTGGGGGTGGGCACCGGCTCCGGTCCATTGCCCACCGGCGGAGCGGGCTCGCCGGGCGCCGGCGCCACCTCGGCCTTCTCCAGGTTGGCGGCATAGTCGCAACTGGTGCAGGAGGCCAGCAGGTCCTCGCCGGTGTCCGCCAGGACCATGAATTCGTGGGAAAAGCTGCCGCCGATGGGGCCCGAATCCGCCTCCACCACCTTGAAGGTCAGGCCGCAGCGGCTAAAGATGCGGTTATAGGCGTCGTACATCCGACGGTAGCAGGCCTCGGCGCCGGCTTCATCGGCGTCGAAGCTGTAGGCGTCCTTCATGATGAATTCCCGCCCCCGGATCAGTCCGAAGCGGGGCCGGATTTCATCCCGAAACTTCACCTGGATCTGGTAGAGATTGAGGGGCAGCTGCCGGTAGGAATGCACTTCTTTGCGCACCAGGTCGGTGATCACTTCCTCATGGGTGGGCCCGAAACAGCACTCCCGGCCGTGGCGGTCCTGGAAGCGCAGCAATTCCTTACCGTAAATCTGCCAGCGGCCGGACTCCTGCCACAGCTCCGCCGGCTGCACCGCCGGCATCAGTACTTCCTGGGCCCCGGCCCGGTTCATCTCCTGCCGCACGATCCGCTCCACCTTGCGGAGCACCCTCAAACCCAGGGGCAGGTAATTATAGATCCCCGAGGCCAGCTTGCGAATCATCCCGGCCCGGAGCAGCAAACGGTGCGAGACCGCCTCGGCCTCCGCCGGATTTTCTTTCAAAGTCGGTATCAGCAGTCGCGAAAACAGCATAGTCACCCCAATTTGCTATATTTTACCACATTAATCTTACGATACCCACTAGGTTTCCCACAACCGAATTTCTGCTCCAGGGGCCGCTTAAAGCTAGAGTGAGATGAACTCTTTTCGGTTCAAGCCTGCCGGCGTTGGGGCTAAGGTGAATAGACGGCTAAACCCCGGCGGATCAAGCCCGCCTGCAACCAGGGGACTGGTTCCGTTGCCAACTTTTGCGTGGGAACCGCCGCCTCGCACCCCTGGTCCGGCGGTGGGATTATTCCGTCGATGCCAGGGGTCAGCTTCAATAACAAAAACTCTAAAGGATTTTCCCCGGCATCTGCCTGATAGTGCTTTTCGTTGCCGGCCTCATTCCCGCGGCCCAGGCCGCCCTGGTGCAGAGCCCCTGGCAGCCGGTCGTCCTTCAAGGCAATCCCAACCCCGGCGACACCAGCGTTATCCTGCCTTTTTCCAAATTGATCAGAGTCAAATCCGACGGCACCTCGGTGCCTTTTGTCCTGGCCCCCAATCAGGAACTCGTGATCACCTATGTCCACTTTAACCTCAATGCCGTGGACCCTTCCCTGACGACCAACCTCGACCTGCGTGTGGGCCCGTTCTATTCCCGGCCGCTGATGATGACCAACGGCAACGTCGCTTTCATCGACGGTTTCGATCCCGGGTTTCGCATCAATTACAATGGGTTTAATGATCCGCACTATAATTACTGCTATGCCGTCGACTTGAAAAATGACAGCATCATCCCCGGTGTCGTATCCGTCAAGCTCGTCGGCTACCTGGCGCCCGTTGATTGATAACCCGCAAGAGAGCAGAGGTGACTATGAAGGTGCAGAGATTTTCCCTGGCAGCCCTGGTGATCCTGGGGCTGGTGATGGCGGCGGGAGTGGCTTGGGGCTTTGTCATCGAAAACGAAGAGGCTTTGGACCGGGTCAGCCAGATCGTCAATTTGAAAGGCTCGTCCACCACCGGCGAAATGAGTTTTTCCTCCCTGCTGCGGGTCATGCCCAACGGCACGGAAGTTCCCTTTACCATCCCGGCCGGCCACGTCCTGCTCATTACCAGAGTCTACTTCGATTTAAAAACCACCTTTGCCGAACCCTGGACCATGGTCTTCTTGGAGCCGTTTCTTTACCCGGCCGCCGGGGGCGGCGGCACCTTCATTGTCAACGGCAACGCTTCCGGGTCACTGTCGTTCGGTTCGGGCTGCCCCATAGGTCCGCCGTCACCGTCGTCCCCCCCCTATACCATAAGATCTGTGACCCCGAATGGGGGCGCCACCCTTGTTGGCACCCTGAACGTGCAAATCATGGGATTTCTGCTTAATCCGACGGCCACGGTGGCCCCCATCAATTTTCTGTTGCTGGAGCCCTAAGCCTTTTTTTTGACTGCATGCCACCAAGCCAAAGCCGGAGGTTTTACCTCCGGCTTTATTTTTTCCAGTTGTGTATGTCAAGTCCGGCAAATTGGTCAAGGCATACAGGGTTTTCTATTTCTGCCGATTCGTCAAGTTAAGCCGCGGATAGCCGTCGGGAACGGGTCCTAAATTGCTCACCGAAGGCGGCCCGGAACGGCGACCCACCAGGCTGCGAGGTTAAGCCGCATTTTCTTGTGTGGGTTTAATACTGAGTTGGGCTCAAAAGGCTATTTTCTGTAGCCGCAGGCTTTAGCCTGTGCCACCCTTTGACTGCAATCTGGTATAAGAAGTTCCCTATTGAGATAACGGCTGGCCTCCAGCCAGTCCTCCTGCGTCTGTGCTGCCAGAACCCCAACGCCTCGAATCCGATGCTGCCGCCGGGCCCCAAAAAAAGCCGGCCCCAGACGGGACCGGCTTCGTGGTGCATTGAGGGTGCGCCAGGCGCACCCGGCAAGTTTTTACTTCGCGTATTTGATCAGCAGGGGCACGATGAGCAGGGCCACGATGTTGACGACCTTGATCATCGGGTTGATGGCCGGGCCAGCAGTGTCTTTGTAAGGATCGCCGACGGTGTCGCCGGTGACTGCCGCTTTGTGAGCATCGGAGCCCTTGCCGCCGTAGAGGCCGTCTTCGATGGCCTTCTTGGCATTATCCCAGGCGCCGCCGCCGGAGGTCATGGCAATGGCCAGGAACAGCCCGGTGACGATGGAGCCGATCAACATGCCGCCCAGGGCTACGGGACCGAGACCCGGCATGAAGCCCACGATCAGGGGAGCGCACACCGCGATCAGGGCCGGGAGTATCATCTCGCGCAGGGCGCTCTTGGTGACGATGTCGACACAGGTGCCGTATTCGGGTTTGGCGGTGCCTTCCATGATGCCGGGGATTTCCCGGAACTGGCGCCGCACTTCCTCCACCACGCCGCCGGCGGCCTTACCTACGGCCTCCATGCAGAGAGCGGCGAAGAAGTAGGGCAGCAGACCGCCGATGAACAGGCCGGCGATGACGCGAGGATCGGCCAGGTCAAAGGTCATGACCCCGGGGAAGGAGCGGGAGTACTCGGCGAAGAGCACCAGGGCGGCCAGACCGGCGGAGCCGATGGCGTAACCCTTGGTGACGGCCTTGGTGGTGTTGCCCACCGCATCCAGAGGATCGGTGATGTCCCGAATCTCTTGGGGCAGTTCCGACATCTCGGCGATGCCGCCGGCGTTGTCGGTGATGGGACCGTAAGAGTCAATGGCTACCACGATACCGGTCATGGAGAGCATGGCCACCGCGGTGAGCGCAATGGCGTAGAGGCCGGTGCCGGGATGGGCCAGACCGCCGCCCAGATGGAAGGCCGCCAGGATGGACACCACGATGACGATAACCGGCGCCGCGGTGGACTTCATGGACATGGCCAGGCCCTGGATGACGTTGGTGCCGTGGCCGGTGGTGGAGGCCTTGGCAATGGACTTCACCGGGTTAAAGCTCTTGGAGGTGAAGTATTCGGTAATGCCCACGATCAGGCCGGTGAGGGCCACGCCGATCACCGCCAGCAGGAAGACGTTCATGGGCGGAATCGAAAAGCCCACGGCGCCCGCGGCGGCCTTAGAGGCCACGCCGGCCATGAACTTGTGGGCCAGGGGCCAGAAAGCGACGATGGCCAGCACGCCGGAAACGATGAGACCCTTATACAGGGCGCCCATGACGTAGCCGCTTTTCCCCAAACGCACAAAGTAGGTGCCGATGACCGAGGCGATGATGGACACGCCGCCGATGACCATGGGGAAGACGATGGCGTTGGAGCCGGGGCCGTACACGGTGAAGGCCAGCAGCATGGCGGCCACCACGGTCACGACATAGGTTTCATAAAGGTCAGCGGCCATACCGGCGCAGTCACCCACGTTGTCGCCCACTTGGTCGGCGATGACCGCGGGGTTCCGGGGGTCGTCCTCGGGGATGCCGGCTTCGACTTTACCTACCAGGTCGGCGCCCACGTCCGCGGCCTTGGTGTAGATGCCGCCGCCCAACCGGGCAAACAGCGACACCAGGGAGCAGCCGAAGCCCAGACCGATCAGGGCGTGCATGGCTTCTTTGGGATCAACCGCCATGAGGAACTTGTAGTACCCGGCCACGCTCAACAGGGCCAGGCCCACTACCAGCATGCCGGTGACCGAACCGCCCCGGAAGGATACTTTCAGGGCGTGGGCCATGCTGGTGAAGGCTGCCTGGGCGGTGCGCACATTAGCCCGCACCGACACGTACATGCCGACGTACCCGGCCAGAGCCGAACCCACGGCGCCGATGACGAAGCCGATGGCGGTGTATTTGCCCAGAGAGAACAGCAGCACGAAGACGACCGCGCCTACCATGGCTACGGTCTTGTACTGGCGGTTCAAGAAGGCATTGGCGCCTTCCCGGACCGCGGCAGAGATTTCCTGCATCCGGGGGTTGCCGGCGTCCTGTTTCAGGACCCAGGTGGTGGTGAACAGGCCATAAGCCACGCCCACCGCGCCACAGATCAACGCAAAACTCATAATATCCATACTGTCCCCTATCCTCCTATAAAGTAATGATTTCCTTAAGGTTTAAGGTCTTTAGCCAAAACAGCCGCATTAAACTTGCATCACCTCCCCTACCCTATCAAGGGTTCCGTGAGCAATCTTATAGCTGAATGTCAATTCATACCCCAAAATGGCATCCGCTGTAAAGGAAAAATTTCACAAGTCCGATTTATTGGGGCCGGGTTCTTCCGAAAAATCGACCCCAGGCAATAAATTAACCGCCGCGGCGGAAATATTTTTTTTATCGTGCAGCTCAGCCGCCAGTTCCGGATGGAGTTTCGGGTCCACCACCACGACCCCGTGGCGCTCCGCCAGGGTCAGGAGATATTGATACTCCATGGCCTGCTTCTGGAGCCGGTAGCGCAGCCAGAGGCGCAGCGGCAGATACAGCAGCGCCAACGCCAGCAAGGCGATGAGCCCGTAGGCGCCCCCCAACCCGATAAATTTGATGGCCGCCGCTACCAGCGGCAGGGCGTTCTTGCCCTGCATGGCCAACCCCAGGACGGCAATGAAGGCGAGCAGTCCTAAAAGGTAGCGCACCCGCCACAACCAAGCGCCAAACCCTTTGCCCCTGACCCGGGCCTCCGGGGCCTCCTGACAAAAAAATTCGAACCCCTGGATAATGACCCCGAAGAGGAACACCAGGACGATGGGCGCGACGAAGGCGGCCAGCAGGTATGGGCTCCAGGGGAACGGGATGACCCGCGGGTGCTCCGTAAAGATGCCCTCATCCAACTGCCAGATGAGGGTGAAGACCAGGATCAGGATCTCCACCAGCCCCACCACCACCAGAAAGCTATTAAAAACGTAACGTTTTTCCAGCGGATCGTAAAAATTAAAAAATCTGGCCATTTGAAAGATGGGTTCTGGGTTTTAGGTTTTCGTGCGTTTCACGCACCAGTTTTTCGTAGGGTGCGTCTCACGCACCATAATATGGTTCAAGTCGCGGCTTGGACAATCGATTCCAGCCCGCCTTTTCCCGCCCTTAACAACTCCCACCAGTATAGCCCGGACGCCCAGATTAACAAAACCGCATCTTCCAGCACCGCGGCCCACCCCACCTGGCGCTGAAAAAACAAGCCGCAGCCGCAGTCGATGTTGAGCCCCCGGGCCATGGTGATGAAGATGACAATCAGAAAGACAGCCACCAGTCCGGTCAGGAGGAGGAGGCAACTGCGCCGCTTGAGCCCCACCACCAGGCAGAAGCCCGCGGCGACCTCAAGCCACGGTAACCCCGCCACTGCCAGGCCCACCAGACTCTCGGGCAGCAACTGGTAAGCCAGCACGGCTTCGGCAAATTCATGGACATGCAGAACTTTTTGCAGCCCGGCATAAAAAAAGAGCCCACCCAGAACCACTTCCAGGACCCGGAGCCCAATAAGGCTACTGCTTATCCGCAAGTCACACTCCTAAAAAGTCTGGGGGAAAAGGGGGAAGAGGGGAAAAGGTTAAAGAAAGCAATTTTTCCCTGGATGCAGTCTAAGCATATTGAGGCAAAAGGGTATGGTCCAAATACATGAACCTGACCCCCTTTTTCCCTCTTCCCCTTTTCCCCTTTTCCCCCTCTTTCTATTTACCCGTGTCCGCCGGGTAGCCGGCTTCATCCCAGGCCCGGAATCCCCCCACAAAGGCCGTCACCCGGGTAAATCCCAGGGACTGGAGTTTTTCCGCCACTGTCAAGGCCAAATCGCAGCTAACCTGGCCGCAGTACACCACGATCTCCCGGTCCCTGGCGAGAGCCGCGACTTTCCCGGCCATGGCGGCCTCCACCATGTCCGGGGTGATATTGCGGGACTTGGGTATGTGCAACTCGTTAAACTCGTCCGCGGGCCGGGCGTCAATAAAGAGGCAGCCTTGCTGAAACAGGGCGTAGGCCTGGGCCAGATTGACGGTTTTCACGCCCTGGAACTGTTCGGCCCGGCGCTGATTGCGCGCCTGCGCCAGGAGCGGGGCTATCTCGCCCTGCCAGGCCTGGCGCGCCAGGGGCCACTGCTGCACCAGCCCGAAGAGCACCGCCGCCCCCAGGATGAACCCGGCCCAAGCCAGGTCATGCCGCCACACCCGGTTCATTGCGGCTGCTTTCCCGCCGGCGGAATTTGAGGGGAATTACCCGGGACGACGGGAGGCGGCTCGATCTCCGAGGCGGTGTAATGCTTCTTGCCGGCGTAATACAGGCCGATGGGCAGAAAACCCTCGTCTTCCATGCTGAAGCCGGCCTCTTTGGTGTTATGGAAATACCGCCACACCCGCCCGTTCTTGAGGTCCACCAGGAACACCTCCTTGCCGTCGGCCACCATCTGATACCGGGACCCCATGGCCTGGGAGGCCAGTTTTTTGAGATTCACCGGCCCGCCTGGCCCCACTCCGGGAAGCGGTTGGGCCTTCAAGTCTTCTGCCACCTGCTGGGCCAGCCGGTCATGGCCATACGGACTGTACAGCCAAAATATGCTGGCGCCCACCATCCCCACTAACAAACTGATGATCACGGTCCACGTCCAACTCCTATTACGCGCCATCCGGCACCTCCGTGTGGCGAATTTGGCCAGGTGAACCTATCGGGACAACCCCGGGGGCCAGAGATCTCCCTCGGCGAGTCCCGGCTTGCCCGGCCAGGATGTTCAGGGCAGTAGTCCGTCCTCCTATTTGTGCCGTGACTATACCATAATTATTGCGTCCCCGGGGCTTGCCACCAGGACCAGAGCAGGTAAAATGAAACGGCTGAATGAGAAGATAAAACCTCTGGGAACGTTAAGGCTCATGGCGTCACCTGCTCCCCGCCCTATTACCGCCATCACCTTTGACCTGGGCAACGTCCTGATCAGGGTGGATCACTTGCGCTTCTGCCGGCGCCTGGCCGTCCTGGCCGCTTTGAGCCCCCAGGAGGTCTATGCCCAGGTGTTCGAATCGGCCCTGGAACCGGGTTACGATACCGGCCGCATCACGTCCCGGGAGTTTCATGAGCGGGTCACGGCCCATTTCGGGGTGGCCCTGCCCTACTCCCGATTCCGCGACCTCTGGTGCGATCTCTTCGACCCCATGGACGGCATGGCGGAACTGGTGCAACACCTGGCGTCCAGCTTCCCCCTGTTTCTGCTGTCCAACACCAATTCTCTGCATTTCGATTATATTCAGGCGCGCTTTGCGGCGCTCCTCCAGCCTTTCCGGGCCTTTGTCCTGTCCTATGAGGTGGGCAGCCGCAAGCCGGAGCCGGCCATCTACCAGTCCCTCATCCGGCAGGCGGGGCTCCCCCCGGAGGAAATCCTCTTCCTGGATGATAAGGTGTCCTTTGTGGAAGGGGCCCGGGGTCAGGGTCTGACGGCCTGGCAGTTTCGCTCGCCTCAGGAGTTGCAGCCGGAGTTGGAGCGCCACGGGCTTTGGTAGCAGGTTTCAGGTTTCAGATCAAAAAACCAGCCAATCCCAACGTGTCATTCTGAGCCAATAGCTTGTTAATCCCTTGCCATTACTCCAGCCCCACCCAGAACCTAAAACCTGAAACCTGAAACCTAATACGGTTTGCCGATGGCCTTGTCCAGTCTGGCCTCGAACACCCGGTAATCATAGAGGGCCTGCACGAATTTCAAATCCGCCTGGGAGAATTGCACCTGGGCGTCGGTGACTTCGATGATGGTGCCGACACCCGCCTGGTAACGGCCCCAGGCCAGGCGCAGGTTTTCCCGGGCCGCCTCCAGGGCCTTCTTGGAGGCCCGGATCAGCTCCCAACCCGACTTGACATCCAGGTAGGCCTGGTCCACTTCCTTGGTGACGTTCTGCCGCAGCACTTCGAAATTTTCCAGGGTAGCCCGCAGTTGAGCTTTATTCTGGGCCACCGCATAGGACGTCGACAGGCCCTCGAACAGCGGGAAGGTCATGGCCGCGCCCACAGACCAGGTGCTGGGCTGGTTGGCAAAAGGCCGATCCACACTCTGCCAGCCGTAGGCCGCATTGGAAGTGAATACGGGGAAATAGCCCGCCTGGGCCACCTTGACGGCGGCGGCGTTGTAATCTTGCTGATGCCGGTTTTTCAACAGCTCCGGCCGCCGCTGCTGGGCCTGGGTCTTCAAGCCCTCCAGGGACTGGGGCTGGGCCTTGACTTCCAGCATGTCCTCCACCTGAGTAAACGGCCAGGTCTTCAATCCCAAGGCGGTCATCAGGGTGACCCGGGCCAGATCCACGCCGTTCTTGGCCTTGATGAGGCCGGCCTCGGCGTCGTACAGGTTGGCTTCGGCCTTGGTCACGTCGATCTTGGCCTTCAAGCCCACCTGATAAAACCCCTGGGCCTGCTTTAACAATGCCTGGTTTTGCCGTACGGTCTCTTCCTGGACCTTTAAGGCCCGCTGGGCCGCCAGGTAGCCGAAATAGCCGGTGCGGGCGTCCAGCGCCACTTGTTGGCGACTGCTGGCGAAATCTTGCTCCGAGGCGCCGAAAGAGGCCCGGGACTCCTTGATCAAACCGGGGGTCTTGCCGAAATCGTAGAGCAGTTGGGTGGCCTGGAACTGATAAAAATAGTAGTGGGTCGTGTCGGCGCCGGATACACTGCTGCCCGTCCCGCCCGTCGCCGCGTTCAGGGGCTTGCGCCCCCCCGAAGAAAAGGCGTTGCCATAATAATAATTGCTCACAAAATTGACCTGGGGTAAATACGCCGCCCGAGACACCCCGATACCATAGCGGGCCGCACCCATGGTTTCCCGGGACTGCTTGATGGCGGGATGTTCTTTGAGCGCTATGTCAATGGCCTGGTTCAGGTTGAGGCTCCCGCCCGCTTCGGCCGCGGTCGCGACAGAGGCGCCCCCCCACCCCAAGAAGGTGATGGCGATAAGGAGAAAAACCGCCTGGGCTCGCCTGAAATTCTGCCTCATGATTTTACCCCACAACCGCTGCGAAGGCGCGGCTGCGGCGGCTCCGGTCCCTGTCTCTCGCCGATGGAGACAGTGCCGGCCGGCCGCATCAGCCCCGCCTGTGGTACACAGATACTATAAACCTCGACTCGTGGTGAATACAAGCCCGCCCGTCGACCGCCATCCCGGCCGGTCGTCAACCCGAGGCCGGGAACCACCGCCCATAACCCTAAAAGGGAGGTCTGCGGCGGTGAAAGTCGGTAGCCTGCTCGAAGGCGTAGGCCGCTTGCAGCAAATCAGCCTCGCCAAACACCGGCCCCATGAGTTGCAGGCCGATGGGCAGGCCCCGGGAAGAAAAGCCGCACGGCACCGAAATGCCGGGAATCCCACCCAGGTTGGCGGAAATAGTAAAGATGTCCGACAGATACATGGTCAGCGGGTCATCCACCTTTTCCCCCAGACGGAAGGCCGGGGTGGGAGCTACGGGCGTGGCGATCACCTGGCACTGCCGGAAGGCGGCCTCAAAGTCCCGGCGGATCAGGGCCCGCACCTGGGAGGCCTTTTTATAATAAGCCTCGTAATAGCCGGCGGATAAGGCATACGTTCCCAGCATGATGCGCCGCCTTACCTCGGCCCCGAATCCCTGGGACCTGGTCTGGGCGTACATTTCGAGTAAATTCTGGCCTTCAGCCCGGAAGCCGTATTTCACCCCGTCGTAGCGGGCCAGGTTGGAGGAAGCCTCGGCCACCGCCAGGACATAATAGACCGCCACCGCGTACTCGGTGTGGGGCAGGCTGATCTCAACGAGTTCGGCCTTAAGGCCGGTCAGGGTCTGCAAGGCCCCCTGGACTGCGGCCTCCACTTCCGGGTCCAGCCCTGCCCCGAAAAATTCCCGGGGGACCCCGATTTTCATCCCCGTGATCTCCCGGCCCAAACTCTCCTGGTAATCCGGCACCGGGGCCGCAACCGAGGTGGAGTCCTTGGGGTCGTGTCCGGCAATGGCCTGGAGCAGGATGGCCGCATCCCGGACGTCTTTGGTCAGGGGGCCGATCTGGTCCAGGGAGGAGGCGTAGGCCACCAGCCCGTAACGGGAGACCCGGCCATAGGTCGGCTTCAGACCCACCACGCCGCACAAGGAGGCGGGCTGCCGGATAGAGCCGCCGGTGTCGGAGCCCAGCGAGGCGATGCACAGATCCGCCGCCACTGCCGCGGCCGAGCCCCCGGAGGAACCGCCGGGAATATAATCCCGGTTCCAGGGGTTGCGGGAAGGGCCGAAGGCCGAGTTTTCCGTCGAGGAGCCCATGGCGAACTCATCCATGTTGACCTTGCCGAGAAACACCGCCCCGGCCCGGCGCAGCCGGGCGCAGACGGTGGCGTCATAGGGAGGGATGAAGTTCGCCAGGATTCGGGAGCCGCAGGTGGTTTTGAGGCCCCGGGTGACCATGACGTCTTTGAGGGCCAGGGGGATACCCGTCAGCGGCGTGGCCTCACCCCGGGCCAACATGGCGGCGGCCTCCTGGGCCATGGCCCGGGCCCCGGCCTCATCCACGGTGATATAGGTGTTGAGCTCGCCGTCCCGGGCCTTGATACGCTCCAGCACGGCCTCGGTCACCTCCACCGGCGACACCTCGCCCGCGGCCAACCGGGCCGCCAACCGACTGAGGCTCAGACTATATAAAGGTTCCGTCATACAGACACCTTGTGCTTTTCACCGAGAACCGAAAACTGAAAACCGAAAACCTTCTCAAATAATTCGGGGCACCACAAAGGCGCCCTCCTCCCGGGCCGGGGCATTGCTCAGGGCGGTATCCCGATCAAGCCCCTGACTGACCGCATCCTCCCTGAAGACGTTGAACACCGGGATCACGTGGGCCAGAGGTTCCACCCCGGCGGTGTCCAACTCCTGCAGCTTCTCAACGTAAGCCAGGATGTCATTGAGCTGCCGGGTGAACAGTTCGATTTCTTCGGGGACAAGGGATAACCGCGCCAGATTGGCTACGTGGAGCACTTCGTCTCGGGTCAGGGCCATGAATTTTTCCTCAATAGCGATGCAATGGCGCCGTCAGGACTTCCATTGTAAAAGTTTAGCCCCGTCGGCGAAAAAACCTGTACCGGTGCGTAAGACGCACCCTACGACCCTCAAGTAGGGTGCGTCTTACGCACCGAAATATATGGGGAGCCCGCACTGCGCAGCTCAGATGGCGGGCAATGCCCGCCCTACTCG
>JAUSOZ010000310.1 GCA_030655955.1 Deltaproteobacteria bacterium | reverse complement strand
TGGCGCTTCCCGGCGGTACTGGTGCAGTTGCGCCAGAGCCGGGGGGAACAGGTGACCATGGGGTCTTATGACCTGAACCTGGAATTTACCATCCTGGTGCTGGTGAGGCACCTGCGGGGCGAAGCCGCCGGCCGTCGGGAGGCCGATGGGGTCTACCAGGTGCTGGCAGGGGTGCGCAAGGCCTTGTGGCACCAGGACCTGGGGCTGGAGTTGCAACCCCTCAATCTGATCCGGGAGGAGCCGCTCTTGAGCGACCAGGAATTTTCGGTATACGCGGCCCACTATGGCACCGCCCTGGTGCAGGATCTGTGAAGCTGACGAGGAGAGAGGATTATGACCCGGTCCATCCGGAATTTTTTAGCCACCCATAATCTGCTGGCGGTATCGGCCAATCAGCAGGAGGTGGCCATGAACACCGAACAGGCACTGGACACCACGCTGCTGGTGGATCTGAACACGGTACTCAACTACCAGGCGCTGAAAAACCCCAACCGGGAGGAACTCACCGGCAAAGAAGAGGCCGACCGGCTGCATGATTTCGGCGGCAAAGTGGTGGGCGCCCTGGCCTTTTCCCGGGCTCAGCCGCAGCATTTCGGCTTTCTGCTGGGCTACGGCCTGGGCGAGGTGGAGAGTGACCCGGCCGGGTCCACCGGCTTTCGGCATACCATCCGGCCCCGGTCCGGGGAGGTGGACGTAGCCCGGTCCAACCCGTCTTTTACTGCGGCCATGCGCTTCGGGCGCCAGGTGCTGAAACGGCGTTTTGCCTCCTGTTTCATTGATCAGATCAGGATGGATTTTGCCCGGGACGGTTGGGCCAAGCTCAACGGGACCGTGAAGGGCAGCGGCAAGGTGGTGGACAACACCCTGATGGAGGCAGTGGCCGCTGCCGACAACGCCACCAGCCTGACCCTGGCGGTCAACGGGGTGGCGGGGGAGACTGCGGCGGAGAGATTGAGCCAGGTCCAGGCCGTCCAGGTGCTGAATCCTGCCACCCAGGCCTGGGAGGAAGTGGCATACCTGGACGTGTCCGCGGCGGTCCCCGGGGTCATCGACATTACGTCGCCGGGGGGAAGCGGGACGCCCACCACCTACCGGGTCTATTATGTGCCCGGAGAGAGCGGTTGGATGGACCTGCCGGCCCGGGTCGAGGAGCCGCCCCTGAAGGTGAGCCAGTTGGAAGTGACCCTGGGGGGCCGCTGGGACGGCGCCGCCTTTAACGGTGGGTATCAACTGACCACGGAACTCAGAGGCGTCACCTGGACCATGAAAAACAACCTGACGCCGGAATCCACCCCGGGAGCGGGCGGCAATTACGCCAATCGCGCCTTCAGGACCGGACGGGAACAGAGCCTGAAATTCGACCGGGATTTCCGGGACTTCCTCCTGGCCCAAAACCTTAAAGACAACGACACGTTAGGGGTTCGGTTGCTGGCAACGGGGCCGGAATTTGAGCCCGGGGTCAGATACCAGGTGGAGATCATCTTTCCCCGGGTGTCGGTGCTGGCCACCACGGTCAAGGTATACCAGCGGCGCCTTTCCGAAGAGGTGGAATTTGCCATCCTGGAGGACGACACCTACGGCTCGGTGGTGGCGTATGTCCAGAACCAGGTGAGTGGCTATGCGGCCTGAGTGCCATGATACCGAGTCGCCTTCAATGATCTCTTTGGGGTGGCGCAAACTTTACCGTGAAAGTCCACCCGTAGGGGCGGTTCGCGAACCGCCCCTACAAGGAATTTCGTGATTGGGGGTGGCCCAAAACGGTCCTGACCGTTTAGTCTGCGCCTGCACAGGCGAGACGCCTGTGCCACCGGTTTGATTGCGGCTTGCGATGAGACCCCGGGAGAGGCAGGCAAGCCTCTGACTTCGAGGCCCCTCATAGGAGAAAAGATGGCGAGAATTTTGGGAGAACCGTGCCATACCCTGGCGATTCAGGACCCGGTTTCCGGTTCGGTGGTCACGCTGCATTATCGGGGGCCGACCTCGGAAGAGCGGGTGGCCTACCAGCTCTCCGCCTTTCGCTTCGAAGGCGGCGAACGGCGGTTTTGCCTGGGGGAGACGCGCCTCAAGTTCGGGCTGGAGGTCCTGACCGGGTTTGGGGCCGGGGATTTCATCATCGCGGCGGAGGGGGGCGAGACCGCCCTGGACCCGGCCCGGCATCCGGACTGGAAGGAGCGTCTGGCTGAAGATGCCCCGGACCTGGTGTCGTATCTGGCCCAACAGGTTTTTGAAGGCATGCGGGTGGCATCCCGGGGGGAGCCGGAGTGGGACTGAGGCTGGCGCCCGGGGAGGGCCGCCAGGACTGGCCGCTGGATAGAGAGCTCCAGGTGCTGGCCGGCGGACGCCTCTGCGGCCCGGAGGAGCGGCAACGGTGCCGCCGCGAGAGCGGGGCCTTTGCCGACTGGGCCTGCGGGGCGTGTGCCGAGCGGGTGCGCCCGGAAGCCATCTCCCCCTGGACCTGGCACCTGGTCTTCCTGTACCAGTTGAGCCGGGCCGGGTATCCCTTCAAGGCCAATGATCTCAGTTTGGAAACCTGGCTCCTCATGGGCACGGTGCGCCGGGTCTTAGAAGGAACTCAGCGAGGACAACATGGCCACGAATAGAGTGAAAAGCGGGACGAATCAGAAAAAACTGGAGGATTATCGTGCCTACCAGGAAGAGATGGTCAAGATCAGCCGGGAATACAGTCAGTCCCGCCTGGCGGTATGGGTTGACGAGGCCCGGTCCCTCCACGACACCTGGAGCGGCTTCACCCAGGAGTGGCAGGCCAACCTGGAGCAGATGACGGCCCTGACCGGGAGTAAGTTCGAAGAGATGGCCGCCCGGGGCGAGGCCTCGGCCGGTCTCATGGCCCAGAGCTGGCAGAAAAACCTGTCGGACGTCTCCGGGGCAGTGGAGCAATGGGGCGCCGGCTTTCTCCAGACCCTGGGGCAGGTGGCATCGGCCTGGGGCTCAAGTATGGGGAGCCGGGGGGGCGGCCAGGAAGGCTGGTCATCGCTTTTGGGCGGGGTCCTGGATTTCGGCGGCTGGTTTCACCAGGGCGGGGTTGTGGAGGCCCACCAGGGGATGGTGATTTCCCCGGGGACCTTGATGGGGGACGAACAGCTCATCATGGCCCAGGCGGGCGAGGGGGTCCTCCCCCGGGAGAGCATGGCCCGCTTGGGGGAGAAAAACTTCGAGGCCCTGAGAACCGGCCGGTTCGAGCCCTCCGGGGGCAAAGCCGCGCCCCGCTATGACGTGACCATACAAGTCCAGACTTTGGATGCCTCCGGGGTGGCGGGCCTGGACTGGGACCGGTTGGTGCAGCGGCACCTGATGCCGGCTCTCAGACAAGAAGCGGATCGGCGCTGGTAAGGAGAGGAGATGGCGAACGCCCGGTTGGAATGGACCCCCTTGGGGGGCAGCAGCCAGAGCTACACCTTGCCGGTCAACTTCACCTGGGACTATCAGGAACTGGCCCAGGATGAGACCGACCGGGAGCGGGCCGTGGACGGCACCCTGCGGAGTTATCTCCGGGGGCTGAAGCAGCGATGGATTTTGCAGTTCCAGTTCATCTCCGCGGTTCAGAAGGAGGTACTGGTGGCCATCAAGCAGGCCCAGACGGATATTGATTTTTTCCGGGACGGGACCGGGGCCAAGACCTTCACCGGGGTTTGGACCAATGACCTGGATTTCCGGGAGGTGGCTCCCGGGTTATGGTCCGGGTCCATGATGCTGGAAGAGGTGTAATTTTAAGTGAGCAGTGAGCAGTCGCTCATGGGCCTTTGGCACACCCATAAATCATGAAAAGGTTGGTAGGACGGGCGTACTTGCCCGCCGCAGTGAAATGGTGCGCAGTGCGCACCCTACGAAAGAACTTTCGGAACAGACAGGAGGCAGGAAGCAGTCATAAGTCTGCCTATCCAATAGAGAGAAACCATGCGGCAAGCTGGAGCGGATTATTTGCGGGAGGAAGGACGCTGCCGGGGCGCCCGGCCCCGGGTGAAGGCGGTGCTCTTCCCCTATGGGCTGGATTACGGGCTGGCCCCGGGCTCCGGGGAGTTTGTCCAGACCGCCTATGGCGGCGAACCGGGGAAACTGGTGATGGGCGACGGCTACCTCACTTCCGGTTCCTGGACCTCCCCGGTGGTCCAAAGTTTTTCGCCTTACCTGGACGAGGCGGTTCCATCCTGGGACGAGCCGGCGGGACATATGGACGTGGAGATCCAGCTCCGCACCGGCCAGACGCCGGCCGGGGTGGCCCAGGCGGCTTTTACCCTGCTGACATCGGGGCAGGACCTGTCCCTGGCCCCGTATTTCCAGGTGAAAGTGAACTTTGACGAAACTATCCGGGCCTGGGGGCTGGACGACCCCGGGGAGGCGGATGAGTTTACGGCGTATGCGGTGGACCAGGCCCCGGACGGAGGTTTTGAGAGTTACGCCTCGGAAGGGCCGGGGTGTCTCACCGGCTTCAGCCTGGCTGGACGGCTGACTCTGCCGGAGCGGGAAATCATCGATCCGGGCGGGGTACGGGTGGAGTTGGCCCAGGATTTTAGTGAGCTCCGGGCCGGCGACCACGTTCTGGTCCTGGACAACCGGGTGGGGCAATGGCTGCACCGGGCCGAAAATGCCTGTATGAAAGAGCCGGACTGGACCCGGAAGCAGTTGGGGCTGTATCACGGATGGGAATTGGCCGACGGCACGGTGGCCTGGCAGTTGCTTTACCAGGGAGAGGTGCAGCGCCTGGCCGGGATGGCCCACGGTTGGCGTCAGCCGCATCGCGTCCGCCTGGAAAGCCAGGATAGCGTGGCCGCGAGGCTCAAACAGAGGATCGGGGCCCCGGCCGACACGGGAGAGCGGCGGCCGTTTATGCGGGGCACCTATCTGGCCCGGGGGGAGCTGATCCGGGTCGTTGAGGCCGCCACCGGCGATATCACCCGGACCGGCAGCGGCAGCGCCACGGTGCAACTCCTGGGAACCTACCGGGGGGACTATCTCCTGGATTATCTCCTGGAAGCGGAAACCAGTGGTGAGGTGGGGAGTGCGACCTTCCGGTGGTCGCACAACCAGGGGCAGAGCTGGCAGAAGACAAATCTTACCGCGGCCGGGGCGGATGGACCGGTGGAGTTGGAGGAAGGCCTGTCAGTCTATTGGGAGCCGGGACTGGGGTCGGATCTGGTGGCCGGGGACCGCTGGACCTTTGCGGCGTCTCCGCCGATCTACCACTACCAGGTCTTTGGGGCCCCTTTCGAGGCCGTCACTGCAGTCTATCTCAGCGGGGAAGAAGACGACGACCGGGTGACGAAGGACGCGGTCACCGGCTTGATCCAGGTGAGCGGCAAGAACGCCTCGGTCTCGGCCCGGGTGGTCAAGGACCACACCACCCACCCGGTGGATATGGTGGCCGACATTTTAGCCGAAGTCGGCCTCGATGCGGCCATCGATCAGGATTCCTTTGCCCTGGCCAAGAGCCTCACCCCGGAATACGCCATTGGGATCAGGTTTGAGAATCTCACCGCGGCCCAGGCCATCCGGGAGATCGTCCGGCGCTGCCTCTACGATCTCTGGATCGATTTCGGGGAGATCAAGATCAGGGCGTATTTGGGTGAAGCGTAAGGGGGTTTTTCAGTTTTGGGTTTTCGGTAGCACTGTGCGGTTATGAAATAGCATGCGGTCGTTCTGCCCCCCTCACCCCAACCCTCTCCCCCCGAAGCGGGTGGAGAGGGAGTAACTGAGGTCGCCGGGTTTAGTAACCATAAGGCATCAAGTCG